>DRLW01000391.1 GCA_011375275.1 Bacteroidota bacterium | reverse complement strand
CCCACTCCTGCTCGCTCATGCGCCAGACCGGAGCATCGCGGGAGATGCCGGCGTTGTTGATCAGGCAGTCGATCCCGCCTGTCGTGGCGATAATATCAGTCACCAGCTCGCCGACTGCGGTAAAATCACTGACATCGACCTGGCGGTAGTCACAGTCGGGCAGAGACTCTTCGGGCACATGCAGATCGACGCAGACAACGCGCGCCCCGCAGTCACAAAACGCCGCAGCCATCGCGCCCCCCAGCCCGCCGCTTGCTCCGGTGATAACAACGATTTTGCCGGTAAAATCGAGTGCGTAGTTCATTGTTCTTTTTTCGTTAATTTTTCCGCCCCCCAAAAATCCCCCTTCGAAGGGGGTCAGGCCCGGCCCGTAGCCGGGCCAGGGGGATGTTCCCACCACAACACCAGCAAAACAGGGCTGTAACGCGACATTCATGTCGCGAACTACGGAGTGCTACCACAACAACGCAGCAGCAAAATCCAGCAAAACAAAAATCCAAGCATAAACTCAACACCCGTAGCAGTGCGCAACGTAGCCGCAGGACATCCCCCTTTATCCCCCTTCAAAGGGGGAATGGCTCCGTGCCCCACCAAAATCCCCCTTCGAAGGGGGACAGGCCCGGCCCGCAGCCGGGCCAGGGGGATGTTCCCCTCAATGTTTCCAGACAGGCCTGCGCTTCTCCAAAAAAGCTGCGATGCCCTCGTTGGCATCATCGGTAGCCATCAGTTCCTGGACATACATTTTCTCGAGCTGGTCGATGTGATGCAAAAATTGCTTATACATCAGAAAACGTCCTGCGCGAGCCGTATGCTCGAGCGCCTGTGCACTTTTTTTCAACAGATGCTTTTCAAAAAACGCTGTGGCTGCAGCAAGCGGGTCGGCCGCAATTGTGTGCACCAGGCCTAGGTGCTTTGCTTCAGCCGCGTCTATGGAGCGTCCGGTCAAAATGAGATCATCCGCAGCACTCTGGCCAACTCGGTGCGGCAACACCAGCGAAGCCACCGGCGGGAACACCGCCAGTTGGATTTCCGGCTGCCCGAACCAGGCGTCTTCAGCCGCAAAAATCCAGTGACAGAATGCCGCCAACTCCAGTCCGCCGCCGAGACACTGTCCGCGCACCACAGCGATGAGCGGCTTGCTCGCGGTTATCAACGTGCGGAACAACTGGTGAAAGGTCTGCAGCATCTCCGCGACCTGATCCTTCTGGTGTTCCGGAACACTGGCGCCAAAGGAAAAATGCGAACCTTCTCCCTGAAAAACCAGGGCACGCACAGCTTCACCGCTCCCCTCCCCTTCAACCGCAGCAATGATCTCGCGCATCATCTCGCCATCGAGCACATTGCCCTTGGGGGCATTGAGGGTGATCTGCAGGCAACGGCCGTCGAATAACGGCTCGACTTTTATTTTCGAATATGTGCTCATCATCTCGTCCTGTTTGAATCGTTCTTTTCATACATGAGCGCTGCATGGAAAACTCAGCAACCAGGGATCGCCCTGGCAACCGGCTGGAAACAACTACAACTCCAGCTCCAGTTCGATAAACGGCCCGGCATGAAATCCCGAAGCGCGAAAAAAACTCAGTACCTGCACGTCATCTTTGCGCACCATAGTCCGCACCGTATCGATGCCCAGATCGCGGAATTTACGGCACACCTTGCGGGTCAGGTTCAGGGCCACGCCCTGCCGGCTGTGCTGCGGATGCACGCCAATGGCGACGATCCAGCCGCACAGCGGCGAACCAAACTCCCAGGCCCGCCCCTCGGCAAGAATATAACCGATGACCTGCTCCTCAAACCGGGCGACGTAGCCGATCGTCAGTTCATCACCCCGGGCGGAAAACAGAGGTTCGAGGCGTTTTTGCCACCACTCGCTCTTATCCTTACCCGTGTGCACAGCATCGAGCTCGACGATTGCCTGAACATCCTCTCGTCTGATACGGTCGATGCGGATATCCTGCCCGACGAGGCTCATGCAGACTCTCCGCTGTTCTTGCGCGGCGGCATAACCGCTTCGATCAGCTCATCTCCCCAGCGCCAGCCATCGGCGAGCAGGGTGCGCAGTTTGATGAAATCGATCTCGCGCTGGCCTTTGACGCCTTCATTGAAAGCCGTGAAGCCGGCCTTTGCCTCGGTCATCATATTCAGCCCGAGCCAGGAGCGGTTGGTCTCGCGATTGCGATCCCAGTGCTGGAGCTTGTGCTTGCGCAACGACTCGATCGTTTTGATCAGGCAGCCCGGGAACATCAGCATCAAAGTCGTGCACAGCTCATCGACTTTCTGGTCCAGCAGGGTGAAATCCACGCTGCACTCAGCCATCACCTCTTTGCCGCGCTGTTTTGCTTCTCCTGTCAACGGCTCACCATAGATAATTTTGCCTTTGTCATCGAGCCAGCGGTCGGTCACGACCAGCGGGTTGCTGATAAACTCATCTCCTTTGCGCAGTACGGGCACAACATCCGTGATCAGGCCCAGCCGGTGTGCTTTATACGCGCTCCACGGCTCGCACAGCGTGCCGCTCTGCATGGCATTCTCAATTCCGACGTACAGGGGGAGAAAATCCGTCGAACCGCCGTCCGGGGCAGAGCCGTGTTTGGGCCCGGCCTGGCCAAACATCGCCATGTCACTGCTGATGGAAAAATCGCATGCCATACCAATTTCCTGCCCGCCGGCGATGCGCATGCCGTTGACCCGGCAGATGACCGGTTTGTCGCAGTGCAGGATGGCGGTCACCATATCGTTGAATAAGCGCATGTACTGGCGATATTCTTCCGGCTG
>DRLW01000390.1 GCA_011375275.1 Bacteroidota bacterium | reverse complement strand
GAGGCGACCCGCCGGTCGCCCCTACGGGTCGGGTTTTATCCCTGGTTAAATGTATAGACGATCGTACCGCACGACATGAATGTCGCGGTACATCCTGGGCCCTGCGCGTACCGCGACATTTATATCGCGTCTCTGCCATTCCCCTGAAGCTCCCTGAATATCGAAAAATCTCGTACAGCGTCAGAATCATTTTTTCTCAGGGGAGAAATCTCTTGCCGTTTTTATTAGATTTTTTAGAATGAATAATCATTTTGTCTGATGATGTGAATAGTTCTTGCCCGCTCAGCCAGCAATCCGGATGATTTTAGCCTGAACGTTCACAATACAGCACGAGACTGCAAACACAGTCTGGTTACTCCGATTGATGCGCAAAGCAGCACTGCCCACAGGAGAAGCAGGGCAAACCCGTACTATGTAACCCAACAGGATCGGTATGAAAAAAATCCAAATACGGCCACGCATTCGTTTTGTCGTCCCCTTTACCCCTGAGGAAACCCTCAACCGTATTCGCTCGCAGATCGAAAAAGACTCTGTTCCATTTACCGGCACTTTCCGCACCGGATACGCCACCATCCGAATTCCTGAAGACGAGCAGCACTATTGGTCGCCCGAGCTGACAATCGGCCTGGAAAAGCATGAAAAAGGGACCCTCGTCCGCGGTCTGTTCGGCCCAAAGCCGGCGGTCTGGACGCTGTTTGCGAGCTTTTATGCTTTGAGCAGTTTTGTCGGTTTCATCGGTTTGATGTGGGGTTCGTCGCAGTGGTCGCTGGGATTATCCCCCTATGCGTTGTGGGCCGTGCCGATTGCGATCCTGCTTCTTGGAAGCGCCTATGCCATCGCCTACGTCGGGCAGAAGCTTGGCCACGAGCAAATTGAAACGATGCAAGCATTCCTGAAAGAAACGCTGGCTGTATCTGAACACCAGAAAATCGAATAAGTACCGTGATCTCTGGTTATCCACTTAACTCAGCACTTTTTACAGCGGGCAAAATAAGAAAAGCCACCATACAGAAAAAATCTGCAGGTGGCTTTTCCGTGCGTCAGTGCGGCATCGGAGAAGCACTGCTGGCAAAGCGTTCAGTAATCCAGATTTTCTACAACACCACCCCTCGTGAACAAATCGCCCCCAAACTCCCCCCTGACGATGCCGGGTAAATTTTTCTCGTCACGACGTTTTCAATAAATTTCTGCTGCGAAAAGCATAAACAAAGGGCACCCAGAAGAACAGATGCTCGGCAACACCGACGGAGCGGGCTTTGACAAACAGGGCTTGCACAAGTTCGACGACAAGCTCCTGGTTGACGGCTATATAGATGACACCGAGGTACTGCAGGCCCAATAAAAAAAGTGCAACCGCTCCGACCGTGTACGCCACGATCTTCACAAAAGTCCGCATCACCTTGCCGATCAGCAGACCGAATCCGACCGTAAGCATCAGCAGCAGCGTATGCCGGTCACCGAGAAGCGTGTTGATCAATTCGATGTTGTTTTCCATCCGCACCCTTACCGCAGTTACACACGAGAAAACTTTGACTCAGTCCGTTAAATTATGTGTCCTCGTGGTAATATTATCGGGCGCGTGCGACGACTCTCTGATATGTTACAGAAATTTCGAATTTAAATAAAAACCCCGGAGGTTCGGCTGCATTTTCAGATTGTGCAAATACGAACCATAAACAGAATGCGGCCACAAAGCCGGCCACTGTAATCGGCAACAATCGGGGGGATGAGGAAGATGGTGGGATTCTGCGGGATTACTTTTCTCCCTGCTGCTCATCACGATCAGCCAGCAACTCATCGAGCATTTCAAAGGCATAGCGCAGGTGCGGGATGACAATACTGCCGCCGATGATCAGGGCGATATTCATGGCCTCATGCAGTTGCTCCCGGCTGGCTCCTTCCTGCACACAGCGATCCAGATGATAGAAAATACAGTCATTGCAGCGTAAAACCATGCTGCCGACCAATCCCATCAGCTCTTTGTACAGCACCGGAATGGCACCGTCGAGGTAGGCTTTGTTATCGAGGGCAAAGAATTTATTGAAATCACGAAAGCCGCTGTTGAGTATTTTATCATTCATGTCCGTGCGGTACTTCCGTACATTAGCGATCTTTTTGGTGCGCATAAATACTCTCCTGTCTCGCTGTGCTCATGGATGACTGTTTCAAACCTCAGGCAGGACCATGCCGGCAAAACAAAATCCAATCTGATTTATTTATGAAATTCCGCCTGCTGCTTATTGCCGTATCAGGATCAAAGCGCGATATCACGTTTCATGCATCCGGGTCTGGCTGCAGTTTGAGAACGATATCACCGTCCTGCATCATTTCGAACTCCACATACATGCTCTCTCCTGTGCGGCGTTCGCTGAACTTGATGCGGTCGCCGTTTAAACTCAGGGTCAGCGGCAGGCTCTTTTCCGGCAGCAGAAGCGAAATTTGCAGACGCGAAGGTGCGGCTACAGAGAGAGAAATGGTGTTCGTGCGCGGTTGAAACTGGTAGCGGTAAGTAACTGATTTCCCCGCATGGTACTGCACCCGCACTTCGGCCCGGCGAATTCCCGCAGCCAGCCAGCGCGGCGCCAGAACAACATCATCAAACAAGCAACCCTGATCCCTGATTCCACATAATCCTTCGACAAAAGCACGCAGCATGGAGCTGCTGCCCCAACCGTCATGACGGTTTTGCGGCCAGGGCATCGATTCATCGGGCAGGCTGCCGTCGGGCAAGGTCCAGAGCCACGACTCACCGGTCTCTGCCAGGGTTGTCGCGTAGGCCCGCAAGGTCTGCGCACCGTAGTTTTCGAAACCATTTTCAAGGCCAGCAAGGGCAAGCTGCCCGCCGACAAAAGGCATCAACCCACCATTTGCATAGGCCCCGGGCGGGGGGGCATTATCTGCAAACACGCCGATCGGGAAAGGCGGATCGATACTGAACCACTCCCTCCCGGCCTCAGCACTCTTGCTGCGGCTGCGGTACTCGTCGATGATCAGACGGGCTGCTTCGCCACTTGCCAACCCGCGCGTAATCGCCAACAAATTGCTCATGCAGAGTTGCCGGGTGAAGTCAAAATCCGGTATCTCCATTTTAGCGATGGGGACGAAATGCGCATAGAAACGCCCGTTCCAGCACAGCTCGTTCGTATGTAATTTCAGAGTCTGCGCCCGATCCTGCCAGTATTCCGCCTTGCCGAACCAGCCGACATGACGGCAAATTTTTGCAAGGTGCATGATCGCAGCGTAGTAACCGCTGTTGTCTCCGGGCATGGCACCCCAGATCGTATCGCCGCCCTGCCGGGCTGATTTTTTCTTCGTGCGAGCAGCAAAATCCCAGGTGTCGATCCCCAGAGGCCGCTTGATGACACCCCACGGATCACACCAACGCCACGGCCGGGTCATCGCATAACTGAGAGCCTGCTCAACGGCCGGGAGCATGCGCAGGAGCCATTCATCATCGCCACTGGCCTGCCATGCGAGAAAAACAGCGGTCACAAAGCGATACTCCGCATCGGGCTGCCGTGGATTGTGCACATAGCTGAGGCCGTGCGGTTCTTGGCTGTGATAAAAATAGTTGAACACGCGGCCATTGAGCGCCTGCGTTTCAGCGAAATGCTGTAAAACCGTACGCGCGCGGCCATCAAAATACCGCGTCGCGTGCATGATATCCGGCAGGGTTTGCAGGGAAATACCCCGCCGGTCCGGCATGCGGTACCCATGCCGGTTTTCCCCGTCTATCTCGAACGAGACCTGATTCTGCAGCAGGATGTCTTTCACGATGTCGTAGAATCTATCGAACAGCGGGTCTCCTGTTTTGACGCTGATCTCCGCCTTGTTTGCTGACATCGAACCCTTTCATCCCGATTTTATTCATAACTGGGTGCCGCGCGTGTAAGGAAAGTCGGGAAAAGTGAAAATTTTTATCTGGTATTCAAGTCACTCAGCGAATGAGGCCTGATGCAGATAGCGACATCTGTCATTCCGGCCAAGCGCAGCGCAGTGCCGGAATCTCATCTTTTCCGGCACGTGCCTGAGTCCGGGGGATTCCGGTCTTCCCCTGCGGGGAAACCGGAATGACGGTTTTAGGGCAGGTATGTGCTGTGCTCAGGCGGGCTGGTTGAAAAGATGCAACCATGCTGAGTGACTTGAATACCAGATAAAAATTTTCACTTTTCCCGACTTTCCTTACACGCGCGGCACCCAGTTATGAATAAAATCGGGATGAAAGGGTTCGATGTCAGCAAACAAGG
>DRLW01000389.1 GCA_011375275.1 Bacteroidota bacterium | reverse complement strand
GGAGTGGGAGCACTCCCGCCACGCGAAAGTCGGCATTGGTTGCGTCGAGTGTCATACTGCCAATAAGGGCGAGCCTGATGCCTGGTTGCACGAAGGCACCTATGTCTCCGCGCTGGTGACGCCGAAGGACTGTTCGAGCTGTCATGCCAAAGAGTACGAAGAATTTTCAAAAAGCCATCATGCCAAGGCCGGTGAAATCCTTGCCAGCCTGGACAATGTGCTGGCGGAAAAAGCGGCCAGCATGCCGGATAATATCGCCAGCGCAGTCAATGGCTGCTGGCAGTGCCACGGCACGATCGTGAAATTCCAGCGCGATGAGAATGGAGAAATCTTGCGTACGGGCAATGAAAATAAACCCCTCATCGATCCCGATACCTGGCCGAACAGTGGCATGGGGCGTCTGAATCCCGACGGCTCAAAAGGCTCTTGCCATGCCTGTCATTCACGCCATGCATTTGAGGCTAAACTTTCCCGTTCGCCGGAAAACTGCGGCAAATGCCACATGGGGCCGGATCATCCGCAAATCGAAATTTACAACGAGAGTAAGCACGGCATTGCTTTTTATGCAAACCGCGAAAGGATGGCTCTGGATAAACAGGGGAGCTGGGTGCTCGGACGCGACTATTCCGCCGCCCCGACCTGTGCCACATGCCATGTGAGTTCATACATGACACCGCAGGGCGAGGTCGTCGGCAACACGCACGATGTCGGTAACCGCATCAGCTGGACGCTGCGGCCGGTGATCAGCACCAAGCTGAACCTGGTCATCTTCGAGGATGGTTTCAAGGAAGACTATCCCGAAACGCGGCCGTTGCCCAAAGTTGGTGATGAAGTGATCACCACAGAAAAATATGTTGAAAATGAAGAGCTGGTGAGCAGGAAGGTTCCCCGGACTGTTGCACAAATAGTGACCTGGGAAGAACGGCGCAACAAGATGAAAGGCGCCTGCCTGAACTGTCACAACGATACCTACGTGAATAATTTCTACAAGCAGTTTGACGATCTGGTCACGCTCTACAATGAAAAGTTTGCCAGGCCTGCCAAGCAGATGATGGATGAGCTCACGGCTGATGGTATTCTGGACCCGAAAGCGCCTTTTGAGAAGGAAGTTCAATGGGTGTTCTGGGAGCTGTGGCACCACGAGGGTCGCCGCGCGCGTCATGGCGCCAGTATGATGGGGCCGGACTATACCTTCTGGCACGGTATGTATGAAGTTGCCAAGCACTATTATGGCAAATTCTTGCCGGCCGTAGTCAAAGCAGCCGCGGACAAAGGGCCGGAGATGAAAAAGAAATACCAGGAAAAAATCCGCGTAATGCTCGCACGTGAAGAACATCAGTGGCTGAAGGGGCTTTCCGATGAGGAAGCCGAATCGTTGCGACGCATGTACCAGGAACGCTATAACGAAAAGTAGCCCGCAGCCGTGCCCGAAAAGATGAGACCCCGGCACGGCGCTTCGCCTGGCCGGTATGACAGAGGTAGGTATCTGAGCCGGGCCTGGTTTGCTGAGTTAACTGGATAGCCCGGGAAGTACGTAGATAACAGTTTGGTTGAGCTGATTTTTAGCAGGATTTATGAATTGTCAGGTAAAATCTGTGGAGGCTTTTATGTACAACGCTCGTTTTGCAACACTTCTCGTGCTGGCACTGATCTTTGCGATCGCGTTGCCCGCACAGTCCACCGCTCAGACGAAGTTCAAGTATAATGGTGTTTACACGGCGTGGGGACAATCGCAGCATGCATTTACATTCGATCATGACAGCTATGAAGACAACTATGTCGTGCAGATGTTTCGGCTGAATCTGTCATTTTCCGGGAGCGAGAATGTCAAGGCCGTAACGCGTTTTGACCTCGGCCAGGGATGGTGGGGGATCGACAATGCTCTGCGCAGCGTGCAGCGTACCGGCACCTCCGGCGGCAGCGCGCTGTTCGATTTCAAGGATACCAACTTCCTGTTTCACGTCGATCATGCTTATGTGCAGTTTAAACTGCCGGACAAGCCGCTGACGTTTCGTGTCGGCCGGATGAACTATTCTCTCGGCAACCGCATCATGATCGACAACAACTACGACGGTGTGCAGCTCGATATCAAAACCGGAGAAAACCGCAAGCTGACCCTGAGCTGGGCCAAGGTTTCCGAAGGCGGTGATAATCTCAGCGATCTCGAAGTTGTCGATAATGCCGGCAACACCATCGCCGACAACCGCGATGCCAATTTGTACATCGCTAATTTCAGCGGCAAGACACCCTCATTGAAATACAATGTCTATGGCTTCTATTTCCGCGATGCCAGCATCAATGATATGAACGCCTATGTGCCGGATAAACTGCAGTTTTTCAAAACGCGGTTTTCCGCCCAGCCGACCAAACTGATGTCTGTCGGCGTTTCCGGGGAATATACCGCCGGAAAATTCTCTCTCATTGGCGAGTTCGATTACCTGACCGGTAAAGATGAAATCGCCAACACGACTTATGGTGCCAAGCAAATGTGGGATATCAACGATGGCAACCTGAGTGGTTTCAACCTCTATCTCAAGAGCAACTATACCGTCTCGCCGAAGTTCACCCTCGGCGGTGTTTTCGGTATGGGCTCCGGTGATGATGACCTGACCGGCGGCAAGGGCAATATCAATAAATTGCGGACTTCCGGATTTTTCTATATCACGGAAATCTGGGAAGACTCGATCATGCCTGATGAAGAAGGCATTTCACCGCAAGGCCTGGGAGCGCCCAATGTACGCGGTTACCGTGAGCTGGAAAACACCACGGCTCTGCAGGTCAACGGCTCTTTCCGGCCGACTAAAAAACTGGAGCTGTTCAGCTCGTTTACCTACCTGAAATCCACCCAGCCGGTCTTTGCCTGGTCCATGGTGAACGGCATGCCGGTCATCGACACGGCGACTTCCGCCAATGATCTGGGCACGGAAATCGACTTCCGGATTTCGTACAAGATTGAAAAAGGCCTGAGCGCACACCTGCGTGGCGGCTTTTTTACTCCCGGAACGGCTGCCGGTTACCTGATCCGTGGTACCGATACGTTCACGGATATCGCATGGGAACTGAAGGGTATGGTAACCTACAAGTTCTGATGTGCACCGTTCTTTTCGAATATACAGAACTTCCCTGGTGAGGATGGGATAAGCTGCGGGTGGGGCGCTGTCAAGTCTTGCCCGCAGCGATTATTCTTTCCACCCATCCGGTTTTTCCCCACCCCACGAGGTCTGCAGGGAAGCTCTGCTGAACCCGTCAATGACCTTTTTCAGCCTGAAAAATTCATGAACCTGAGGGTTTGGTTTAAAAACGTTTTTTATCAATCATTGAGAACGATCTGCTCCGCCATTTATCCCCGGGCGAAGCGGCCATTTGTGAATAATTCAGGTTAGCACATCGATTAATTTTACAGGAAGGGAATCTCATGAACCGCAAAAATTTGTTTGCACTCATCATGTTCCCGCTGCTTTTTCTGCTGCTGATTGCCTACGCCTGTTCCTCGACGACAACGACCCGGAAAGTTGCCAACCAATCTCCTGTTACGCCAGCGGCAGTAAGCGAAGATGAGAAGCACCTCGACGTCGATTTCACGATCAGTTGCCTCGAATGCCATACAGAGGAAACGCCGGAGGTGGTGGCAGACTGGAGCGCGGGAACGCACGGCAAAGTCAATGTTGGGTGTTTTGTCTGTCATGGCGATGGCGAAGACGAGTACTACGCCAGCCCGGGTACCGATGCCTGTCTCTCCTGCCATGACAGCCTGGCCACTGAAGTCGCTGAAGCACAAACAGATGAAACATGCTTCACCTGCCACGATGGTCACAAACTCAAATTCCACGCAGAACAACACGGCGGCTTTGGCGCCTCTCACCCGGGTTGGTTGAGGCCGGACAGCCACATCAAATCCACTCATTCACCCCAATACACAGGAGACTGAGCATGTCTGTAACACGTCGAGAGTTTTTAAAGCTGACTGCCGCCAGTGCAGCAGCCTCTGCGATCGGTAGCGAGCTGATGGTGGGCTCCGCGGTCATGGGCTCGCCTGCTATCGATTGGCATAAGTCAGTCTGCCGTTTCTGCGGCACTGGATGCGGTGTGATGTTAGGCACGAGAAATGGCAAGGCCGTTGCTGTCAAAGGTGACCGGAAGAGCACGGTTAATCGCGGCCTGTTATGCGTCAAAGGCTTTTATCTGCACAAGATCGTGCACGCGAAAAACCGCCTCCTGCAACCCCTGGTGCGAAAAAACGGTACGTTACAACCGGCTTCCTGGGATGAAGCGATGTCTCTGGTCGCGGAAAAATTTTCAGCAATCATCAAAGAGCATGGCCCGGATGCGGTTGCGTTTTACGGCTCCGGACAGGGGACGACCGAAGAGACCTACATCGCCAATAAGCTCTTCAAGGGCCATCTCAGTACGAATAATTTTGAGGGAAATCCGCGTTTGTGCATGGCCAGCGCAGTCGGCGGCTACCTGACCAGCTTTGGGGCTGATGAGCCGGTTGGGACATACGACGACATCGAACATGCTGAGCTGTTTTTGCTGATCGGTTCAAACACGGCCGAGGCTCATCCGGTGCTGTTCGACCGGCTGGTAGCGCGTAAAAAGAACCATCCATCGACGAAAATCATCACCATCGATCCACGCAAAACCCCGACAAACAAGATCGTGGATTTGCACCTGCAGGTGATTCCGGGCTATGATCTCGCTGTCATGCACGCGATCGCGAGAATTCTCATCAAAGAAGGCTATACCGATGAAAAATTCATCAGCGAGTCGGTGACCTTCAGCGATGGCAAGAAGAAAATCAGTTATGAAGGCTATAAGCGCTTTTTGGAAAAATTCACTCCGGAGTATGCTGCCGAAAAAGCCGGTATCGACCCGCAGGATATCGTCAAAGCAGCACGCATGTTCGGAGAGGCAAAAACAGCGATGAGTATGTGGACCATGGGCGTCAACCAGCGCACGCGCGGTGTCTGGCTGAACAACCTGATGCACAATATCCATCTGCTCACCGGAAAGCTGGGTAAGCCCGGCTGCGATTCGTTCTCCCTCACCGGCCAGCCCAATGCCTGCGGTGGTGTGCGCGAAGGGGGCGGCTTGTGCCATCTGCTGCCCGGTCACCGTAAAGTCGCCGTCAAGCAGCACCGCGAGGAGATTGCGGCAATCTGGAACGTGCCGGCCAGCAACATCAAGCCCAAACCCGGCAAGCATACCATGGCTATGTTCAGCGCCATCGCTGCCGGTGAAATCAAAGCAGCGTATATCATGTGCACCAACCCGGCGCACTCGCTGCCGAATTTGAATAAATACCTGCAAGGCCTGAAGGATTGCTTCCTGGTGGTGGCCGATTCTTTCCATCCGACCGAGACCACCAAGCTGGCTGATGTGGTTTTGCCCGCCGCGTTCTGGGGTGAGAAAGAAGGAGTGTACGGTTGTACCGAACGGCGTTCGCAGCACATGGCGCAGGCCATTCAGCCGCAGGGACAGGCGCGCTGGGATGGCGAAATTCTCATGGACCTGGCCCGCCGCCTGGGGCATGGCAAGAATTTCGAGCATTTTAAAACGCCGGAAGATGTCTGGACCGAATATATCACAACTACAAAAGGCCGGGACATGGATCTGACCGGTGCGCCCTATTCACGGCTGCGTAAAGTTCGCGGTCTGCGCTGGCCGGTTCCGGATGAAAAGCATCCGGGGACCTGGCACCGCTTTACCGAGGAAGACCCGCTGTTCCCGAAGGAGAAGGCCAAAGGCCGGCGCATGTATTTCTACAACAAGCCGGATGGCCGTGCCGTGGTCTTTGCCCGGCCGGATAAAGGGCCGGAAGAGCCTGTTGATGCAGAGTATCCTCTGGTGCTTTCGACCGGCCGCGTACTCGAACACTGGCATACCATGACCATGACCGGATCGGTGAAGCAGTTGGTGCGCGCCGTACCGCAGCCCTATGTCGAGATCAATCCTGAGGATGCGAAGGAGCTCGGTTTTGCGGATAAGGACACGGCGATCGTGGAGACGCGCCGCGGTGAGCTCAAGCTGATGGTACGCGTCATCGACCGGCCGCGCAAGGGCACGATTTTCATCCCCTGGCACTGGCCGGAAAAACTCGCCAACCTGCTGACCACGGATGCCATCGATCCGGGTTCAAAGGAACCGGAGTATAAAATCTGTGCCGCGCGCATACGCAAGGCGTAGATGGACACAGCGCAGGCGCCCGCGTTTCTCCTCCCGCAGGGCGCCTGCATTTTTTAACATGATGTGTGAGAAAGGGAAATCATGTATATCGCCAGCATGCTGATCAAAGTCCGGCCGGAGGCTGCCCGCGCAGCCGAAAAACGGATACAGGCTATCGCCGGTATCACCACATACGGTGTCCATAAAGGGGATACCATCATCGCTGTTGCCGAAGCCGAAGAAGTTCGCGATCTGGAGGCTTTCGGCAAAAATCTGATGTTGAGCGATGAAGATGTTTTGGGCGTTTATCCAACCTATTTGACTGCTGAAGAAGCGTTTTCAGAGCAGGATTTTCCTGCCGGAGTGAAGTGAGTCATTCTTGTTCTGTGGCAGAATGTCGGGAAATGAACCTGCAAAACAATGCAGCACACGGATAAACAGGATATTGCTCGCCGGGGTGCGCCCGAAGTGTTGCCACTTCGGCTACATCTCTCCTAACTCCGCATTCGAGCCGGAGGAAAGGGGAAGAACTGAAGAGAGAAGGGATTCAACGGACGGATACAGCGTACGAGCACATGTTTTGCCCCACATGTAGCGGAACTGGCAAGAGTTCCGAGGGTCGGTGCGCCCGAAGTGTTGCCACTTCGGCTACATCTCTCCTATTATCCGCATTCGGGCTGGCGGAAAGGGGAGGAACTGAAGAAAGAAGGGATTCACCGGACGGATACAGCGTACGAGCACATGTTTTGCCCCACATGTAGCGGAACTGGCAAGAGTTCCGAGGGTCGGTGTGCCCGAAGTGTTGCCACTTCGGCTACATCTTTCCTAACTCCGCATTCGAGCCGGAGGAAAGGGGAGGAAATGAAGAAAGAGAAGGGGGGCGCCGTGCGGATACGTAGCCGTCAGAGCGATTCCCGGCCGGAAATTTTTGATTTTGCAAAAAAACGACAGACCGCACGATCACGATGAGGCACAGAGATGTCTGTTTTGCTGCATTGGCTGTACCGCCTCGCAACCGGAGCACCATACCTGAGACCGCCGGGCGCCGTGCCGGAGTCTGAGTTCCTCAGACGCTGCATCAAGTGTAATAAATGTATCCAGATTTGCCCGTACCACAGCATTGTTCCCGCAGACAGCAGCTACGGCATAAAAAGCGGCTTTCCGGTCATCCATCCACATGAGATACCCTGCTACGTGTGCATGAAATGTCCGCCGGTATGCCCGACCGGCGCGCTCGACACGGCGTTGAAGGATAAGCATGACGTCGCCATGGGGCTGGCGCAGATCGACCACGATTTGTGTCTGGCCTACAACGGCGTCATCTGCCGGGCCTGTTTTGAACGGTGTCCTCTCTATCGTGAGGCGATCGTACTCGAAGACGAGATGTTTCCGGTGGTACAGGGAGATAAGTGCATCGGCTGCGGTGTGTGCGAAAATGTCTGCCCGGCGGAAAGAACAGCGATTCGGGTGAAAAGTGCTCATACCGGAGGAGCGCGATGAACGTGCCGGGAGATACAAAACGCACTTGGCGCAGCCTGCAGCGCTGGCGGCTCGCTTCACAAATCACTGCCCTGGCCGTCCTGTTCGTGATCCCGCTGCTGAACTGGTACGGCATTCACTGGCTCATCGGCACGCTCTACTCCCTTTCTCTGGGCGATCTGGTTATCATGGATCCCCTGATGGCCTTGCAGACAGTGCTGCTCAACGCAAATATCTGGCTCGGATTGATCATCGCTGCCGGGGTTCCGGCGCTTTTGGCCCTTTTGCTCGGAAGAGTATTCTGCAGTTGGCTGTGCCCGCACAATACCATCACAGAATGGTTCGATCTGTTAAAGCGAAAACTCTTTCGGCATGCCTGGTATCTGGAACACAAGAAGAGGATTGCCGGCAACCCCACTCCTCTGCGGTACTGGCTGATTTTTTCCGGGTTGATCGTCCTGATGCTGCTGCTCGGGTTCCCGATTTTCGGCTATTTATCACCACCCGGGATTATCTCCACTGCTATTGCCCATGCGATGACCGGCCATGGCGTGCCGCTGGAGTTTACTCTGGTCCTTGTCATCCTGCTTGTCGAAGCTGTGATCGGCAAACGCTACTGGTGTAATCTGCTGTGTCCGGTTGGCGCGATGCTGTCGCTTTTTCGCACCCGCAACACACTTGCCGTCCGTCATGACCCGGCACTGTGCGACTGCAAGGGTGATATCGCTCCATGCCATTTTATCTGCCCGCTGAACTTGTCTCCGAAGAGTGAAAATCTCTACCCATACTGCTACAACTGTGGCCTGTGCGTCAGTGTGTGCGAAAAGACCGGCAGCCGATCGCTGAGCCTGCAATACGGTGCTTCCGAGCACAGGACGCAAAATGCTCCTGCCAGTTGTGGCACAGAAAACTGCCCGTTATCGCAGTGATCCGGCTCTCCGCCCGGAATGACGCTGTGAGGTGCCCCTCTCGTCACACCGCTCCCGCGGTGTGACGCCCCTGTTGCCGCTCCCGCCGCAGCACACCAGCGAAACGAGAGACCACCAGCCCCGAAAGCCCGCACCCGAATCGATGAGTCCCCCCTCGTCACGTCGTTTCGCTTTAGCTGGAATGCCGGGCACTGATATCTGTATCAAACTCTGTTGGCTGAGTGAAATGGCTAATCCGGCTGTGGCAGCATAGATTTGTGGTTAAACAGGGCTCTGTTATGTTTCGTTTCGGCTTTTTCAGCCTTTTTCATTTGCGATTACAGGTGCCACTCCATACTTTTTACCCGGAAAGATGGTACTGTAGAGGAGGAAAATATGACGCACGAACAGCAGGGCTTCATCGATCCAACCGGTTTGACGAAGTGGGTAAAGATATTTTTGTATGCCCAGATAGCCATCATTTTTGTCGCACTTATCTCGAGTGCTCTGGAGTACCAGCTTCTCGCTGAGTTCGACAAAGGGACTTACGCATCCCGTGAGTCGGCCGAAGAGGCGGCTGAAGCAAATGATGCCAGACAGAGTGTCGTCGCAGGGGTGCAATTGATAGTGTTTATAATAACAGGTATTTGGGTTTTGAGGTGGATACACCGTGCCAATTACAACGCCCGCCAGCTTGGAGCAAAAGAGATGGTTTTTACACCGGGCTGGGCAGTCGGTTGGTATTTCGTTCCGTTGTTTACGCTGTGGAAACCATACCAGGCGATGAAAGAAATATGGAAAGCCAGCGCAGCCCCGCAAGCGTGGAAATCACAGAAAGCCCCGGGCCTTTTGCCCTGGTGGTGGTTTTTCTGGATCACCTCGAATATCTTCGGCTATGTGTCGTTTCGGTTGTCGCTGGAAGCAAAATCGGTCAGTGATCTGATGGCTACGAACGTGGTCACGCAGGTTTCCGACTCTACCGGCCTTGCCTCAGCTTTTCTCATCCTTGCGCTTATCAACCGGATTCACAAAATGCAGGTCTCACAGGCAAACGCGGAACTCCCCCCACCACTCCATCCATCAGCTTCTGTTTGAAGTGTCCGGTTAAGATTCGATAACGGAGCACTCTGATCAGGCGAACGGGAAATGGAAAAAACCGCCATCCCGATCCAGCATGTCCCTGCGAAACTCCGCCTGCACCGAGGGCAGAAAAACAGCGTTGCAAATCATGCAGGATTTTGTATCTTTCATCTTTGCTCAATCGATACCAGCATACGAAATCAGTGAGGCAGCATGCAACAGCTTCTGGCCGTCGGGCTCGGTGGGTTTATCGGTGCGATCGCCCGCTATGCGATGTCTGGCATTGTTTACCGCTACTGGGGCACGGGTTTTCCGTACGGTACGTTTGCCGTGAATATCCTCGGCTGTTTTATCCTCGGTTTTTTTGCCATACTGTCGGAAGAACGCACCGTCCTGCATCCGCTGGTGCGCAATCTGATAGCGGTCGGCCTGTTGGGATCATTCACGACATTTTCGACCTTCAGCTACGAAACTCTGATGCTGGTCCGCGATGGCAGCCTGCTGAGCGCCGGAGCAAATATCGCTGCCAGCCTGTTGCTGGGTTTGCTGGCAGTGTACGCCGGCATCGTTCTGGCACGGCTAATCTGAGGGAGGCAGTGCAACCTTTGAGGGAGAAAAAAGATGAAGATTTCCGGCCAGGGTAAACTGCTGCGGATTTTTATCGGTGATTCGGATCGCTACCAGGGCAAGCCGCTGTATGTGGCACTCGTCGAGCGCGCGCGCGAGCAGGGCCTCGCCGGTGCGACGGTTCTGCGCGGTATCATGGGATTTGGGGCGGGCAGTCGCATCCACACCACCAGTCTGCTGCGCTTGTCTCAGGATTTGCCGCTGGTCGTGGAGATCGTCGATACGGAAGAAAAGATCGATCACTATCTCCACGGGCTGGATGAGATGCTCCACAATGGGCTGGTCACGATGGAAAAAGCAGATGTCAGATTTTACAGAAGCGGTCGTGATCATTCTGAATCTGCTTGACTGCTACGGCTGAAATTATACCCTGATTTTCACCCTGATATATTCCGAACACAGCACACGACTGCAAACAAAGTTTTGCGAAATAGATGCAGTACTCTGCTAACAAAAATATAGTGAATCCCTGTTGTGAATTTTCAGGTTGTAAACCATCTTTCGTAACAGGATGAGATGAAATAACTCTGGATGAAAGGATAGAATTATGCCGGATAAAGATGCGGTTTTGAATAAACTGAGCGCGATACGTCTTCCCGGCGCTCAGGAAGATATCGTCAGTCTTGGATATGTCAAGGATTTGGTGATCAATGATAAGGCGATTTCGGTGCGTGTGGAATTCACCAGCCCGAAGGGTGGCGTTGAAAACATCATCAAAGCGCAGGTCATCAACGGCTTGCGCGCTATTGGTTTTGAGTCGGTTCAGGCTGAAATCGTCGATCATTTCAGCGGTAAGGGTGATACATCCCTGCCGCAGGGTTTTGAGCCGAAAATGGCCGGGGCTCCCGGGGCGCAACAACAGCAACCGCAGTTGGTGCCGGGTGTGAAATATATCGTGGCCGTTGCCAGCGGTAAAGGTGGTGTCGGCAAGTCCACGGTGTCGGTCAATCTGGCGTGCGCATTATCCAAGCTTGGCCAGCAGGTTGGCCTTTTGGATGCAGATGTCTATGGGCCCAATATTCCGATGATGATGAATCTCGAAGGCCAGCGCCCCAAAGTGCGCCAGGATCAGCGTATCGATCCGCTGATGCGTGATGATATCAAAATCATGTCCCTCGGCTTTCTCACCCCCGGCGATGCAGCGATCATCTGGCGTGGCCCTCTGGTTGGCAGGGCGATCGAGCAGATGCTCGGCGATGTACACTGGGGCGAGCTGGACTTTCTCATCCTCGACTTGCCACCCGGTACCGGCGACGCACAGCTCACCATCTCCCAGCGGCTCGATTTGGCCGGCGCGGTTCTGGTATCCACGCCTCAGCCCGTCGCCTTGTCTGATGGCCTCAAAGGATTGCGTATGTTCGAGAAGGTGAAAGTGCCGATTCTGGGGATGATCGAAAACATGAGCACGTTTGTCTGCGATGAGTGTGGCAAGGAGCACGATCTCTTTGGCAAGGGAGGGGTTGAAAAGGCCTGTAAGCGCGAAGGAGTCACCTTTCTCGGCAACATCCCGATCACGCCGGAAATTCGCGTCGGTGGAGACACGGGCAAGCCGGTTGTGCTGGATAAGCCCAATTCACCCGCGGCGAT
>DRLW01000388.1 GCA_011375275.1 Bacteroidota bacterium | reverse complement strand
AGGCCATCCTCGCTGCAGACAGGGGCGAACAATCCGCTTGAAAAAATCGGTTCTTCTTCTTCTATATCATGTGGGTTGTGCGGGATTCAGCATGCCCAGCCGGCAAACGTATGGATGAAAAGTTTGTAGTGCGCGATTTATCGCGCCGCGGGGGCATGTGGTGTCTCGTTCGCTGGTGGTACTGCCGCGGGAGCGCGTCACACCGCAGGAGCGGTGTGACGAGAGACACCCTGGGAACTCGTACTCGTACCGCGACATTTATGTCGCGTCACAGCCATCATCCCAAAGCATCCTGAATAACGAAAAGTAATCATACCGCGCGACATGAATATCGCGCTACAACCGCGTAAAGTGAAGCGTTTATCAGGCGTGATGACTGGTTATCCATTTCACTCAGCACGGTTGCATTTTTTCAACCAGACCGGGTGACAACAGCACGTGCCTGCTCCAGAACGGTCATTCCGGTTTCCCCGCAGGGGAAGACCGGAATCTCCCAGACTCAGGCACGTGCCCGAAAAGATGAGATTCCGGCACTTCGCTTCGCTCGGCCGGAATGACACATGCCGGTATCTGAGCCGGGCCTGGTTTGCTGAGTTAACTCGATACCCGGATGCGTGATGTCAGGTGAAAATATGATTCAAATTTGAGGTGACCATGATGAAAACCGTAAGAAAAATTAGACTCGTTGCATTGCTGGCACTGTTGACAGGAGCAGCCCTGGCACAATCGGCTGGGGATGCAAAAATTTTTCCGTATGAATACGAGATGCGCGACTTGCCCAATGGCTTGCGTGTGATCGTCATCCCCACGGATTATCCCAATATCGTTGCCCTGCAGATTCCGGTTATGACCGGATCGCGCAACGAAGTTGAGCCCGGGAAAACCGGTTTTGCTCATTTTTTTGAACACGTCATGTTCCGGGGGACGAAAAATTTTCCCGCCGAAAAATATGGTGCCATCCTGAAAAATGCCGGTGCTGATCAGAACGCATGGACCAGCGATGATATGACCAACTATCATATCACATTTTCAAAAGAAGACCTGGAAACCGTGCTCATGCTCGAAGCCGACCGGTTTCAGAATTTATCCTACAGCGAGGAGGACTTCAAGACAGAAGCCCGAGCTGTGCTGGGCGAGTACAACAAGAATTTCGCTAATCCGATACGGCGGCTGCTCGAAGCACAACGCAAGGCTGCATTCAAAAAGCACACCTACAAGCACACCACCATGGGCTTTGTCGAGGATATCGAAAACATGCCGGCGCAGTATGAGTACAGCCTCAAATTCTTCGAGCGTTACTACAGGCCGGAATATACCACGATCATTCTCGCGGGCGACCTCGAGGTCGAAAAAACCTTTGCCATCGTGGAAAAATATTGGGGCAACTGGAAGCGCGGCAACTATAAGCCGGATATCCCGGTCGAGCCGCCTGCACAAGGGCCGGTTTATGAGCATGTCCAATGGGCCACGCCGACGTTGCCCTGGGTCACGGTTGCTTTTCATGGTCCGGCTTTTTCAGAGCAAAAGATAGACATGCCTTCGATGGATCTCATCCAGGGCTACGCGTTCTCACAGAGCTCGCCGTTGTACCAGAAACTCGTGGTTCGCGAGCAGAAAGTCGATCAGCTCTGGCCTTACTTCCCTGACCGCAGCGATCCTTATCTTCTCACCGTGGCAGCACGCGTGAAAGATGTCAAGGATATCTGGTATGTCCGGGATGAGATTCTGAAGACTTTTGCCGGACTGCGCAACGAAAGTGTGTCCGTAAAACGGCTGCAGGATATCAAAGGCAACATGAAGTACTCTTTTGCCAACAGCATGGACAACTCGGAAGCGATCGCCAGTGCTCTGGTGGGGTATGTCGGCCGCACGCGGGACCCGGAGACGATCAACCGGATTTACCGTCTGTACGACACCATCACCCCGAAAGACATCAAAAAGATGGCGAACACGTATTTTACGGATAAAAACCTGGTGACCGTGACCCTCGCTCACGGTGAGCTGCCTCCTGTGGAAAATAAAGCAGGCTCGGTCGATGCCATCGCCGCCCGTTCCAGCACGAGTGAGCGCCATTTTACCACAGTGCTCAAACCCGGTGCCTCGCCTATCGTGAACATGCGTATCGTATTTCATGCAGGCAGCGCTCTCGACCCTCTCGGCAAAGAAGGGCTGGCGAATTTGACCGCTGCGATGATCACCCGGGGCGGCAGCAAGGATATGAAGTATGCCGAGATTCAGAAAGCACTTTTTCCCATGGCTGCCGGATTCAACAGCCAGGTTGATAAAGAAATGACGGTGTTTTACGGCACAACTCATGTGGACAACCTCGATGCGTGGTATGACATCATCTCAGGGCAACTGCTCAACCCGGCCTGGGATGAGGATGATTTCAAGCGCGTCAAAACGAATTTGATCAACGAGATCACCGTCAGCCTGCGCGATAACAACGACGAAGAGCTGGGGAAAGAGGTGCTGTATGAGATGATCTACCACAAGCACCCCTACGGGCATCTCACGCTCGGTCATGTCCGCTCGCTGGAAAAGCTCACCCTCGACGATGTGCGCGAATTTTATATCACCCATTATTCGCAGGCGAATCTCGTGCTTGGCCTGGCAGGGAATTATTCCGAAGAATTTCTGCAGAAGGTCAGCGCGGATCTCTCCCGGTTGCCGCGGGGAATGGCTGCGCACATCCGCTTGCCACAGCCTGAAAAAATCGACGGCCTCGAAGCATTGATTGTGAAAAAGGATACCCGTGCGACCGCCATTTCTTTTGGTTTCCCGATCGAGGTTACCCGGGCGCATGAAGATTTTCCGGCTCTCTGGCTGGTGCGCTCGTATTTTGGAGAACACCGTTCCAGCAACAGCTATCTCTATCAGCGCATCCGGGAAATCCGCGGCATGAACTACGGCGATTATGCTTATATCGAATATTTCCCGCGCGGCATGTTCCAATTCTATCCCGATGCAAACCTGGCCAGGCAGCAGCAGATTTTTCAGGTCTGGATTCGTCCGGTGGTTCCGAAAAATGCACACTTTGCCATCCGGACAGCCATGTATGAATTAGACAAACTCGTCCGTGAGGGCATGAGCCGGGAAGCTTTTGAAGCGACGCGCAACTTTTTGCTGAAGTATGTCAATATTCTCGTCAAAACACAGGATCGCCAGCTCGGCTATGCCATCGACAGCCGCTACTATGGTATCCCGGAATTTACCGAATACATCAGTGAAGGCCTGAAAAAACTGACATTAGAGCAGGTTAATGCAGTGATCAAAAAGCATCTGCAGGCGAAAAATGTCAAGTTTGCGATCATCACCAAAGACGCCGAAGACCTGCGCCAGCGCCTGATCTCGAATACGCCCTCTCCGATCAGGTATGATGCTGAAAAGCCCGAAGAGATTCTGGCAGAAGATAAAATCATTCAGAGCTGGCCGCTCGATTTTCAGCCGGAGAAAGTCAAAATCAAAGAAGTCGAGGCTGTTTTCAGAGATTGAGTTGATCCGGCTTCCCGGGCAGACCCGGCAGCCCGCTTCCGCGTTCCCGGCCGAGGCGGTCCCGAGGGAGACCTCTGGCACAGCAAGAAGCCGGTCCGCTGCCCAGAAGGTTAATCATCATAAAACGAGTGAGTATTCAGATGACGAAGATCAACGCCTGGGCCGCTGAAAAAGCAGCGGCCCGCTTGTCGCCCTTTGCGTACACGACCGGAGACCGCCCCGGGCCTTTTGAAATCGATGTGCGCATCAGTCATTGCGGTATTTGTCACAGTGATCTGCACCTGATCGATAACGACTGGATGATCAGCGAATATCCCCTCGTTCCCGGGCACGAAATTGTCGGCACGGTGCAGGCTGTGGGGGCGCAGGTCTCCTCCATTGAGGTCGGGCAGCGGGTAGGTATCGGCTGGCAGCGCTCTTCTTGCATGCACTGCGAACACTGTATCGCTGGCGAAGAAAATTATTGCGCGCAGCAACAGGCGACGTGTGTCGGACATTTCGGTGGCTTTGCAGAATTTGTTCGCGTCGATGGCCGTTTTGCCTTTGCGCTGCCCGAGACACTGTCTTCAGAAAATGCCGCCCCGCTTCTGTGCGGTGGTGTCACGGTATATACGCCGTTTCGCTTGTATGATATACCGGCTCATGCCCGGGTCGCAGTCGTGGGCATCGGCGGGCTCGGCCATCTGGCGCTTCAGTACGCCCGGGCTATGGGCTGCGAAGTTACGGCCTTTACCTCGACCCCGGAAAAAGAAAAGGAGCTGCTGGCTTTTGGAGCGCATCGCGTCGTTTCCAGCACAGATGAGGCCGGCCAGCAGGCTCTGCAAGGCTATTTTGATTTTATCCTGTCCACGGTTTTTGCTGATCTGAACTGGATGCAGTTTGTCGGCTTGCTGCGGCCCAAAGGCAGGCTCTGCTTCGTCGGAGCGCCGAAAAGCGAGGTGCGGTTTCCTGCCTTTGCTCTGATCAGCGGAGCAAAATCCCTCTGCGGCAGTGTGATCGGAGGGCGGAAGATGATCCGGGATATGCTCGCTTTTTCCGCCCGGCACGGAATCGTGGCACAAACCGAGCTTTTCCCGTTGGAACGGGTAAATGATGCGCTCGACCGCCTGCGCCGGAACGAGGTACGCTATCGGGCTGTGTTGGAGGTTTGAACAATCCATAGTCACGCTCTCGCTCCTGCCTGTGATGAAAAGGCGGAAAAAGCGAAACCCCTCTGTTCTGCAAAAGGGGATAAACACGGCGGACAGCCTGTGGCCTCAAGCGGCCCGTGCGAACGGAGAGATATGTCTGCGCCGCATAGCCCCGGTAAAGTGACGCGCTGAAAATCGTGTTTATCGCCCCGCGCTGCGTATCGGCGGCAGACATCTACCCTGTTTGGAGAAAAATATGAAAAAAGAGATCCTATCTGTTATGGCGCTGCTGTCTGCCGTTCTTGCTGTGGGCTGTGCAGGGCAGAAGCGCGTGGTGCCCATGCGCGATATCAGCGGCATGGCAAAAATCGACGAAAACACCTATCTCGTGGCTAATGACCAGAAGGCACACAAAGTTGAGCAGCCGCAACTGGGTGTCGTGCGAGTCGCTCCGGCGGCTGCCCCAGGCCAGGCCATCGCCTACCAGCCGCTGACGATCCATGGCTGGCCTGAGGAGGAACCTGTGCCCAGCGATATCGAGGCTGTGACGGCAATTCCGGGCAAGCCGGATCAGGTGCTCGTGGCTGAGAGCGGATACTACAAAGGCCGGTTCGGCCGGATTTTTTATCTCAAACTCATCGAAAAAGATGGCCAGCTTCACGCTCAGTTCCTCGCTATGTTCCGGCCCTTTCGCGCTGTTGATCATGAATACACCACGCCATCCGGACAGCAGATTGAGGGCATAGCTGCTTTCTCCTTCGGCCGTTCCCGTATCGGTCTGCTGCTGGCCCGGCGCGGCAGCAATGAGCAGGGGGCGGAGCTGGTGTGGGGAGAGTTGACAGGCCTTGACACAGACAGAGTGCGTTTCCAGCAGTCAGGCAAGACCCCGCTCTCGCCCGGCTACCGATACTTTGGCACCCGCGGCGCAGGAGATATTTTTCTGCAATGGGATACAGAAGGCACGAGAGCGGAAATCTGGTGCGTAGCCACGAATGACCGGGGGGACAGCGGGCCCTTTGCCTCGGTCATTTACCGCGCCGGCGAGCTGATTCTGCACGGCGATTCTATCTCTGTCAGTGCAGATCGGGCTGAGCTGCTCTGGCGGCTTGATGGTATCAAAGTGGAGGCGCTGGCGGAAGCCCCGGAAGCTATCCCCGGTGCGGTCCTGAGTATCGGCACGGATGACGAGCATCTCCCCTCCCTGTGGCGTGCCCTGATGCGGCCTGAGGTGCATGATAATGAGCACCTCGTTATGGCCAATCTGTGGGTGCAGACTGCTGCGGAGACACGTGCTCTGTACTACCAGGCCTACAACATGGCCCGCGAAAGGCTGCGCGCTGCCCTGAGCAAGCCGGCACAGAAAAAGCGGGCCGTGATCGTGGATATCGATGAAACCATACTCGATAACAGCCCCTACGCGACCAGGCAGATTTTCATGAATCAGCGCTATCCAGCCGGTTGGAAGCAGTGGACGGATAAGGCGCGTGCGCAGGCATTGCCCGGCGCTGTCGCGTTTTTGCAGGAAGCTGTTGCTGCCGGCGTGGATGTGTTTTATGTCTCCAACCGCCGTGTTGCCGAAACCCGGGCAACGCTGGAAAATTTGCAGTCAGCCGGTTTCCCGCAAGCCGAGGCTGCGCACCTTTTTCTGCGCACAGATACCTCCAGCAAAGAAAAGCGGCGGCAGGCGATCCGCGCAACTCATGAGATCGTTCTGCTCATGGGTGATAACCTGGCTGATTTTGCCCATGTTTTTGAAAAGAAGACCATGTCTGAGCGATCCCGGCTCGTGGATGAGCTGCAGCAGGAGTTTGGCTCCCGTTTTATCGTGTTGCCGAACCCGGTTTATGGGGATTGGGAAGGAGCGGTGTACGAGTATAATTACAGAGCAGATGAGGCGGAGAAGGATAAAATGCGCAAGGCCGCGCTCAGGCGGGAATAGACCGGCCAGGCGGGCGCGGTTCAGCGACCGCGCTCGCGCAAAGCCTTGATTTTTGCCACGATTTCTTTGTTATCCACGCCCAAACCCTCCTGCTGATAATAAAGCACACCATTGCGATCAAAGACGCTGATGATGTTCGAATGAGAAAAATCGATAGGGGAGATTTTTTTGTATTTTACCGCGACTACATTGGAGAACTCGCGCACGTCATCGGTTGAACCGTGCAGGAAAACCCACTCATCACTCTCCAGCAGATTTTTTCGGGCAAATTCTTTCAGACGATCAGGTGTGTCTGTCTCAGGATCGATGCTGACAAAGATATATTTGATCCCATCCGCCCGGCCAACTTTTTGATGGATGTTGCGCATATCTGCGACCAGTCGCGGGCAGGCTGATTTGCATGAGGTATAGATCATGACCACGACGAGAATATCCCCCTGGAAATCCCGGAACGTGACTGTATCACCGGCCTGAGTATGCCACTCAGAGGAGAGATGGAAAATGGAGAGCTCGGGTATTTCAGCCGTGTTGGCCTTTTTCTCCGGGCCATCAGTAAGGGGTTGCAGCTTCATGTTGCAGACAGGACAGTTGATCTGCCGGGGATAGGTTTTCCCCCCTTCGCATTTCATCGGGCACTGGTAGAGGGTCGGCGCAGCGTTTTTCTGGCTTTGCCCGCAGGCTGCTGCCAGGAGCAGGCCGGCGAGCAGAAATAGCATCGTAATATGGGCTTTTCTCATTTTTTTGCACTCACTCACTCACTCACTCACTCACTCACATCTTTTGCGCATCTGAAGCCGAGGGACCTCAGGCTGTAGCGGGCTTTGATGCTGCCGCGCAGAGCATAGCGCATGAAAGCAGCATAGTTCATCAAATCCGTGGCATTGACCGAACCGGCTGCGCAGAACAAATTCCTGTCTGTATCACCGTCTTTGCGTGATTCCCCGGAGATCAGCACGGAGTTGAAATCGCTGGTCCACTCCCAGATCAACCCATGCATGTCGTAGATTCCCCAGAAGTTCCTGTACGTGCTGCCCACAGGCTGGATGTGTGTATCCGGGGTCTCGTAGCCGGAAATGATTCGCTGGTTGAAAAGGCTGTCTGCCCGTGCATCTTTTTGTTTTTCATCAGCCATGGCCACGTATTCCCACTCATCCATCGTCGGCAGGCGTTTGCCGAGGCATTCACAGTAGGCTTTGGCCGCGAACCACGAAACGTAGGTGACCGGCGCCCGGGGCAGCATGCCGGCGCCGAGGGTGGTGTCGTCTGCCCAGGTTCGCAGGTAGTTCTGGTCTGCGAATAAGCGGATCACCTGCGAGCGCCGCCAGTTCGGGTATGAACGCACAAAATCGACAAACTGCGCATTGGTGACAGGATAAACATCGAGATAGAAGTCGTCGATGTGAACTTCGGCAGAGTCAGCACCATAAAGGGGGACAAACGTCCCCCCGGTAATTTTTTGCATTTCTGTACTGCTCTGCCCGCTGGCCGGCCCGGCAGACATGGCCAGCCAGCTCACAAGCAGAAGGCAGGTGCGTGTCATCAGTGGCCACTCCGCACTCTGGCTACCATCTTTGGAGTGACGACGGTTTTGTTGTTTCCCCAGCTATGATAGACATAAGTGAGGACATTGGCGATCTCTTCATCTGTCAGGGCTTGTGCCGTCATCACGCTGTTGTATTTTTTGCCGTTGACGATGATTTCGCCGGTTTTGCCCTCGATGACGATCTTGATGGCCCGTTTGACATCAGCATTGAGATAGTCAGAATTGGCCAGCGGCGGGAAGGCACTGGGGATGCCCTGCCCGTCGGGCTGATGGCAGGCGAAGCAGGTTTTGGAATAAACCTGTTTGCCGAACTCAATTCGTTCCGCGACTGACGATGCTTTGCGTGCAGCGGGTGCTTCCCCGGGCATTTTCTGAATCGTACCGCCCTCAGGATGATAAATACCTTCCTGCTGTTTGCCGGAGTACACTGTTTTGTTTTCCTCGCCCTGAACTTTCAGCATGCCGAGCGCACCTTTGTTGAAAGCGCGGAAAATCGAGTGATCGACGAGAATGAAAGTCCCCGGGACTTCGACTTTGAACTCCACGATCGCAGCCCCGCCCGCGGGGATCAGCGTCGTCTGTACATTCTCGTTGATGACGCTGCCACCCTCGATATGGACCTTGTCGAAAATTTCACCGATGACATGGAACGAGGAAACCAGGTTGGGGCCGCCATTGCCGACAAAAAGCCGTACCGTCTCGCCGACATTGGCAGTGATGGCATTATCGCCGGTCAGGGAGCCGACACGCCCGTTGAAGACAACGTAGTCTGCGTCCTCGTCGATGGCCTTGGCCATGTCAAAGGGCTGCAATCCCGGCTGGCCGTTTTCTCCTTTTGTGTAAAAGTCACCCTGCATGATGTAGTATTCCCGGTCCACTTTGGGCAAGCCGCCTTCTGGCTCGACCAGAATCAAGCCATACATACCGTTGGCGATATGCATGCCCACAGGAGCGGTTGCGCAGTGGTACACATACAGCCCGGGATTCAGAGTTTTGAAGGAAAAGGTAATCTGGTGGCCGGGTGCGACAAAAGAAGACGTAGCCCCGCCGCCGGGCCCGGTCACGGCGTGCAGGTCGATATTGTGGGGTAATTTGTTGTCAGGGTGGTTTTTCAGGGTAAACGCAACTTCATCCCCGATACGGGTTCTGATGAACTTGCCCGGGACACTGCCGCCGAAAGTCCAGTAAATATACCGGACGCCGTCGGCCATTTCCGCCTCCTTTTCGACGATCTCCATCTCGACCTTGAGTTTTGTCGCCTTACGGCTGCCGACAGGAGCCGGTACAATGGGTGGCGAGGTCAGCTCGGCCACCATCTCACCGGAAACCGGAATTGTCGTCGGGTCCGTGGCGGGTTGGGCGCAGGACGCGAGCATGGCGGCGAGCGCCAGTGAAATAAACTTGCTTAACCGCATCGTTTGTGAGGTTCTCTTGTGCATCTGTTTTCCTCCTCATTGTTAGTGTTCGTAGCTACCACATGGTTGACTTATACTATAGCATGTCGTTTCTGGTCTGAAAAATTCGCAAATCTTGCAATGGGTTAACAGGCGGTGACTCCTGACTGTCGTGGAGACAGCCAGGGATCACAGGGCCCGTGATGCTATGCGTATCCTCTGCGCACATCACGCCTGCTATGTTATTTGGGTCATGTGCAGAATACTCACATGAGAGAACGAGTCAGACGGTAAAAAACGTTGCAATCGCAGCTTATTTCAACTTTTTGATGGCGGCGCGCGCCTGTCTGTGATCTGGCTCCAGAGCCAGCGCTGACCGGTAGTGTTGCCGCGCTTTTTTGTACTGCTGCCGGTGTTCGTAGATCATACCCAGCCGCCAGTGTGCATCTGCCCACGATGGATCGTCTTCCCCCGGTTTCAGTTGCAGGTACTGCTGAAAACAGGCTATGGCCCGGTCGAGATTCTGCCCGGAAAGCGCTCCGGTTTTGCCGATCTGATACAGCGCAGCGCGCGAGTTGAGGCTGTCGGCGAGCATATCTTCAAAGATGGCAAATGCCTGTGCATATTTTTTCTGGCGCTGATAAAAATAGCCGAATTGCAGGCGTGCTTTGTCGTCGTTCGGCAGCTCTTTCACGGCGGCTGAGTACTCTGCCTCGGCCTGCGGCCACTTTTTTTCTTTTTCATAGATACGCGCCATGCTCAGGGAGCCGCGCAGCAGGTCTTTGCTTTTCAGAACGCGTGCGTGTTCTTTCGCCTTGTCGATACTGCCGCCAACGATGGCCGGCGCCCTCATGAGAAACAGGATCAGGCCTTCCCGTGCCTCCAGGTTATCCGCATCCAGTTCGATTGCACGGCTGAAATGGAATTTGATCTTCTTTGCCATGCCATACTTGCTGAAGAAGCCGGCACTGTTGATTTTGTTACCATACACAGTGCCAATCCAGGTGTGGAAGCGTGAATCCCCGGGTTCAAGCCGGATGGCGTGCAACAGATGTTTTTCCGCTGTATCGAGATCGTTTTTAGCGAAAGAAATTCTGCCGAGAAAATAATGTGCCTGCGCATCTTCCGGCTGCAGCCGCAAACGGTTTTCAAAGAACGTCGTCGCACTGTCGAGAGCGCCGTTTTCGAAATAGCGGATCCCGGCCGCAAGCGAATCTCCCGTTACTGTCGCCCTCAGGCCAGGCAGAGCAGGAAAAAGGGCGAGTGCGAAGAGGCATGCAGCAAACCGTGATGTAGATTTGACCATGAGTGCAACTTATGCTGTGGTGGAGGATAGAGAAAGGGCCACCCCGCGGGGCCCACCCCGCGGGGCAGCCCTCGGAACGAAACCATGGCGGTAAAAAGCGAGGCCATGTCTTGAGTCTCTTACTTGGCGATACCGATCACACCGCATGCGAGGCGGGCACCTGCTGCGCCTGTAGGCTGGGAGGTCATATCGTCAGCCTTTTCATGCACGATGACTCCGCGGCCGATAATCGAGTTCGGGCCGTTCAAACTCAGTTT
>DRLW01000387.1 GCA_011375275.1 Bacteroidota bacterium | reverse complement strand
TTCGACCCGGCCAGCTTTGAAAACTGGCTGATTCTCAACAGCACAACTACCCCTCTGGACCCGACCAAACTGTCCTCGCTGGCCTGGCAATCCAGCCTGCGATTGAACTATTTCCGCAACAGCATACAGATCACTGCGAAAAAATTCGGCAATGAGTATATCTCGCAGGGTTTCTCCGGTCTGCGCAACAACCTGCAGGGGTTTTCCATCACCGACCGCATCAACCTGAAAGACAACCGCCTTTTCCTCAACCTCGGCTACGATGATTTTACCGATAACTTCCGCAAAGCAGACGGCAACCCGAAGATAGAACGCCGGACCCTCAACGCCGGGGTATCATGGTACCCGGCGCCACATCTGCCCACGGTCAATTTCACCGTGCGCAATTACCTGCGCAAAAATGATGTCACCGCAGCCAGCGGCTCCCTGGACCTGCGCGAAAACAACCTGTCACGCGATGTCAACATGAACGTACAGTACGGGTTTTACACGGGTCAAATTCAGAACACGGCAATTTTCACCATCACCGACTCGCGCATTTTCGACCGCATCACCGGTCGCAGCAATCCGGATGCTACCCAGGATGTGGTCACAGCAGTGAAAATGTTCAATCTGAAATCGGTTTTTTCCTTTCCCCTCAGCACAACCCTGACTTTTGCCACCAACGACAACCAGAGCACCGGCGGCCAGAACCAGTTCACCTTCAACACCCTTTCCCTGCGGGCGGACTACCAGCTCTTCGAGCGCCAACTGAACATCTACGCCAACTATCGCTACACAACGGGCAAGGGAGAAAGCGCCTCCTCGGCCACCACCCAGATCAGCAAAGTGGATTATGTGCAGGGCATGCTGCTCTTCGGCGCCAGCCTGCGTCTGCAGGAAAAACACCTGATCCTGCTCGATGCAACGGTCTATAACTACACCGATTCCGGCGGAGTTTTTGACACGAGCACGAACGCCTTCATCAGCAGGAACCCATCCTATAATAACAGCTCCGTACGCGTGATGTACGAATATCGCCTGTAATTCCGTCCTGAGTACGTTGCATTCTTCAAGACGAAGACTTACCTTGCCCGCATTTGGAGATGGCGCTGAACCGCGCCATCCGGACGGGCTCACGAAATACCATGCCCCGGGGAAAAGGGGCTTGTTGGCAGGAATCGGGTGCAGATGGGCGAATTTTTCGAAAAACTGACACAAAATCGTCTCGCTTTTGGTACGATCACAGCGCTTGCGGCTTTTGTCATCGCGGTGATGTCCACGGAGCTGACCTCGGTCAAAACCCTTGAGCTCAAGAGCTATGACCTGCGCTTTGCGCTGCGCGGTGAGGTCGATATCGAAGATTCAGATATCGTCATCGTCGCTTTTGACGAGCTCAGCCTGACGAGCATCCCGGCGCGCTGGCCTTTTCCGCGTTCCCTGTTTGCGCGCGCACTCACTAACTTGAAACGCGCCGGCGCCCGCATGGTGCTCTTCGACCTCGAACTCTCGGACCCGGACTACAAAAACCCTGAAGAAGACCAGGCCCTGTTCCGCGCCACGCGCGAATTCGGCGATGTTCTCTACGGTGCGAACATCGTCAACAAAGGCAACTATTATGATCTGGTCCTGCCTTTCGAAGGCCTGCGCCGCAGCGGAGCAGGGTGGGGATTGATCAATGCCCTCGAAGATCAGGATGGTTTTATCCGGCGATATTTTCTTTTTCTTCCTTATAAAGACAAGCTGCTCGCGCCACTGAGCCTGGTCGCCTATGAGAAACTCATGGGTGTCAAGCCCCAGGGGTCCTCCAGCAGCGGCCCCTACCATCTCGGAAGCCTGCGTATCCCGCGCATCAACTCCAACACCATGCTCATCAACTACCGCGGCCCGGCAGGTACATTCCAGACCCACAGTTTTGTCGAAGTGATCGATGACCGCGGCTTTGATATCGGCGAGGATGACGACAATATCTTTGATGAGTACCACCTGCCTGAGCAGACGTTTCGCGATAAAATCGTCTTCATCGGTGCCTCGGCGGAAATCCTGCAGGACAACAAACTCACGCCGTTTTTCGAGTACAACGGCGTCAAACAGAAGATGCCCGGGGTCGAGACCCACGCCAACGCCCTGAGCACACTGCTGCGCGGAGATTTTATCAGCAGGCTCGATTTTCGCTGGCAGATGCTGATCATGCTCGTGCTCGCGCTGCTTTCCGCATTCATCGCCCTGCGCGCCCGGCCTGTGCTCGGCCTGCTCTTCGTCAGCCTGCTCGCCGGCCTGTTCGCAGCCTTGAGTTATTGGTCCTTTGTGGAAATGCAGCTCTGGATGGATGTCATTTCACCGGCCATGGCTATCCTGCTCGCCTATGTCGGCGGCGTTGTGCAGCAGGTGGTGATCGAACGGCGCGAAAAAGGACGGGTGCGCAAAACCTTTCAGCAATATGTTGCGCCAAGCGTTGTGGACAGCATGCTGGAGAGCGGAGAAGAACCCGAATACGGCGGCCAGAAAAAAGTGCTCACCGTGCTGTTTTCGGACATCCGCAGCTTCACCACCTTTTCCGAACGGCATACGCCGGAGATGGTGGTGTACAGCCTGAATGAATACCTCACTGCCATGACCGAAATCATCATCAAGCATCTCGGCACCCTGGACAAGTTCGTCGGCGATGAAATCATGGCTGTGTACGGTGCTCCTGTGGATATCGGCAATCACGCCGAACGCGCCTGCGCCACAGCCTGCGAAATGATCGCCAGCCTGCGCGATCTGCAGCGGCGCTGGTCACAGGATTCGCGCGATTATTTTCAGATCGGTATCGGCATCAACACCGGCCCGATGATCGTCGGCAACCTCGGTTCACAGCAGCTCTTCGACTACACCGTGATCGGCGACGAGGTCAACCTCGGCGCCCGTCTCGAAGGCGCCAACAAGCAGTACTGGACTTCGATCATCATTTCGGAAGCGACCTATCGCATGGCGCAGGAAAAAGCCATCGCGCGCGAGCTCGACCTGGTGCGGGTCAAGGGCAAGAAAAAACCCGTCAAAATCTACGAGCTGCGCAGCATGGAACCGATCCCGGACATCGAATACGACCTGCTCATCGGTGTGTACACCAAAGCCCTTGAGCTCTACAAACAGCAGCGCTGGTACGAGGCCCTCAAACAGTTCAAACGTGTGCTGCACTACTTCCCCTCCGACGGCCCCTCGCGCGTGTACACACGCCGCTGTCTCGACTTCATCGAAATGCCGCCGCCGGCTGATTGGGACGGGGTGTATGAATTTACCTCGAAATAAGTCCGTGCAGTACTTCAGCGATAACACGCCGGCACCTTGATTTTTTACCTTCTGCAGGCAGAAAAATTCTTTCCGGCCTGTTCACAAAACCTGCCATTGCTCTCCTGCCCCGCCTTCTCATTCATCTTTTTCTGTTTGGTTTGCAGCTAATTTTTTGTTATACAGGCGTCATATTTCCTGTTACAGGCCAAATTTTCCGGTGACGCTACCAGCCACCGTTTCCCGTTTGCGAACCAACAGAACCGGAGGGAATTATGGACAAAAAAGCGTTCAAACCCTACGTACCAGCCGACAGCGAACTCAAGGAATTGACCGTTCGCGCGATGGTACTCGGGGTGCTCATGGCGCTGGTGCTCGGTACGGCCAACGCCTACGTCGGCATGAAAGCCGGGCTGACTGTCTCGGCAATTTTCCCGGCCGCAGTTGTTGCCATGGCAGCGCTGCGCATCATGGGCGGCACCATTCTCGAAGAAAACATCGCCAGAACCACGGCCTCGGTGGGTGAAGCTCTGGTCGCCGGGGCAATTTTCACCATCCCGGCCTTTATCATGGCCGAGGTCTGGACGGAGCTCAACTACTTCCTCAGCGCCGCGATCATGCTCATCGGTGGCCTGCTCGGCGTTCTGTTCGTCATCATCCTGCGCCGCTCGCTGGTGACTGAGTCTGAAGATTTGCCCTTTCCGGAAAGCGTCGCTGCTGCTGAGATCGTCAAGGCAGGGCAGGGCGGCCAGACCGGCGCCAAATACGTGTTCTACAGCATGGGTATTGCGGCCATCTGGGAGCTGTTCAAAAACTCGCGCGGTATCCAGTTTGTACAGGATTCTGCCAAAACCTTTACCACCATGGCGCAGTCGAAGATCGAACTTTTAGGTACGAAAATTTCCTACAGCGGCGGTTTCTTTTTCGAATCTCCAGCAGCCTCGCCGGCGCTGGTCGGCGTTGGTTTTATCGTCGGCATGCGTGTTTCCGCCGTTCTGTTTGCCGGCGCGGTTCTCGGCTGGATGTTTCTCGTGCCGGCCGGGGTTTATCTCAACCCCGCTTTGGCTGAAATGGCGGCTGCCAATAGCTGGCTCGCCGTTGCCGAGGAGGTCTGGTTCCGGCAAATCCGCCCGCTGGCTGTGGGTACCATGATCGTCGCGGCTTTTTACACCCTGTACTCCATGCGCACCACCCTGATCACCGGCATCACCAAAGCGATCAGCGATATCGCCAAATCCCGCGAACACAGCGATGAGGTCAGCAGGCTGGAGATCGATATCGATTTCAAGAAAATCGTCATCGCCATTATCGCGCTGGCCATCCCGCTGTATTTCCTGTATCTGCACTTCAGCAGCTCGTTTGGCGGCTCGGTCGTGCTTACCGTCCTGATGATCATTCTCGGCTTTTTCTTCGCAGCCGTAGCCGGCTATCTCGTCGGTGTTGTCGGCAGTTCGAACAACCCGATCAGCGGGCTGACCCTGTCCTCGCTGCTCATCGCCGCGGTGCTTATGGTGATGATCGGTGTGACCGGCCTGCCTGGCATTGCAGCGGTTCTCGGTGTCGCCGGTGTTGTCTGCTGCGCAGCCGGGATTTCCGGTGATATGATGCAGGACCTCAAAGTCGGCCACATTCTCGGCGGCACGCCGTGGAAAATGGAGATCGGTGAGATCATCGGCGTGATCATCGCCTCGCTTTTGCTCGCCTTTCCGATGCAGTGGATGCACAATGCCTATACCATCGGCAGCCAGCAACTGCCCGCACCGCAGGCCGGCCTGATGGCACTGATGGCACAAGGCATCGTCGGTGGTGAGATGGCCTGGCCGCTGGTCATCGCCGGCATGTTTCTCGCTGTCGGGCTGATCCTGATCAACTCGCCCTCGCCCATGCTGATCGCCGTGGGCATGTATCTGCCCTTCAGCGCCACAGCCGCAATTTTCGTCGGCGGGCTGATCAAGTGG
>DRLW01000386.1 GCA_011375275.1 Bacteroidota bacterium | reverse complement strand
GTAAAGCGCGCTGCAACCTCAGCGATCCGGCCGGCGCCTTTGGTGATAACCACGAACTGGATGATCACCAGTATCAGAAAGATGATCATGCCGACGACATAGTTGCCCTTGACCACGAAATTGCCGAACGCTGTGATGATTTGCCCGGCAAAGCCTTCTCCCAGGATCAGACGGGTCGAGGCGATATTCAACGACAGGCGGAACATGGTCAGAATCAGCAACAACCCGGGGAAAACGCTGAACTGCAGGGGCTCGGTCATGTACAGAGCGACCATAAGCACAGCCAGAGCCGTGGCAATGTTCACGGCCAGCAGCAAATCGAGAACAGACACGGGCAGAGGGATGATCATGATCGCCAGGATCAGCAAAACCGCAACCGCTGCGACCACATCGCTGTTCTTCCGGATACCCCGGCTGATTGTCATACTGAGAGCGGCCATGCGCTTCCTGTTTTTTGTTTATCGATGCTGTTCATTGTGCCTTTTTGTACAACTGAGGTGAAGCAATCAGGCCTGTTTATTGCGCAGGCGATAGATGTAGCCGAGCACTTCTGCAACGGCCTGGTAAGCAGCTAGCGGAATCTCCTGGCCTACATCGCTTTCGCGGAACAGGAGCCGGGCCAAAGGCGGATTCTCGACGATCGGGATATCGTGTTCCCTGGCGATATCTTTGATGCGTTGTGCCAGCAAACGCTCGCCCTTGGCGAGTACCACAGGGGCAGCGCTGTCTTCCGGGCTGTATTTCAGGGCAACAGCGTAGTGAATCGGGTTGGTGATCACAACATCAGCCTCCGGCACTGCCGCCATCATGCGTTTGCGCATCGCAGCAAACTGTATTTCACGAATCCGCGATTTGATCAGGGGATTGCCTTCGACGCTCTTGTGTTCTTCCTTGACTTCCTGCTTGCTCATCTTGAGATTCTTTTCGAATTCGTATCGCTGGTAGGCATAATCCGCCACAGCAAGGACGAACATGGCGACACCCGTTTTTAAAAGAACCATACCCGAGGTCGAAGCCAGAAATGTGATGATTCCACCGATGGGCTGATCCATCATGGTGAAAAACCGCGGCAAAAGTCCGCTCAACGACGTGTACACCACGATGCCGATGATACCCAGTTTGAGCATATTTTTCAGCAACTCGACCAGTGACTTGAGCGCGAAAAGCCGTTTCACGCCTTTGATCAGATCGAGTTTTTCAAACTTCGGCTTCATCGATTCGACCGAGAACATGAAGCCGACCTGTGCGATGTTGCTGATCAGCCCGACGATCAGCACAGCGACGAGGAATGGAGCCATGATCACCAAGATATCGACCGCGACCCGGATGTAGAGCGGCAGCATCTGATCTCTGGACAAATCGTAGGTGGCTGCATTTTTGAGATATTTTTTAAAGACCCCGATAATGTGCTGCAGCAGGTAACCGCTGGCCAGATACAGGAATCCTGTTCCGAACAATATGATCGCAGCAGAGTTTACTTCCTGGCTTTTGGCCACATTACCTTTTTGCCGTGCATCCTGGCGACGCCGTGGCGACGCCGCTTCTGTCTTCTCTTGTCCGCTTTCGTTTTCCGCCATGCTCTACCCTGCCATCAAGCGAACCAGCGTGGCGATCGTCACTCTGAGGGAGTCGATCAGCCGGGTCATGTAGCCTGCAAACATCGGCAGCGTTATCGACAGGGTCAGCAGCCCGACACCGATGGTGAGGGGAAAGCCGATGATAAAAACATTCATCTGCGGAACGGTACGCGCCAGGATGCCCAGGGCGACATTTGTCATGACCACAGCGACCAGCACCGGGGCACTGATTTTGATCGCGATGACAAAGACCTCATAACTGAGTTGAATAACCACCTGAGTGATCTCTTTCGGCATCACAGCAGTAGCAAGCGGGATGGCCTGAAAAGAGCGGATGATGCCTTCGATAAGCAGAAAATGACCGTCGAGAATGAGAAAGAGCAGCATGGCGATCACGGATTTGACCTGGATGATCACCGTGCCCTGCTCGCGTGACATCGGATCGAGTACGTTGACCATCCCGAATCCCATCTGCGTTCCGATCAGGCCTCCGGCGAAACGGATGCCATAAAAGATAAAGTTGCAGGCAAAGCCCAATACGATGCCCACCAGCACTTCCCTGCCTGCATGCAGTGCATACCCGGCAACATTTGTCGTATCAACGGCAGGATTTGCCACCATCGGCACGACCAGAACAGATAAAACCAGAGAAAAAGCAATCCGCAGTGGAATGGACACAGCCTTGTGGCTGAAAACCGGCAAAAGCGAAAGCAGGCTCAAAATGCGAATAAAGACCAGAAAAAAGACGTCACTTTCACGGAGTAATGAATCCATACTGCGGTTTAAGAGAAGTGGTGATGGGATGTGAGTTTCCCCCCTTTTAAGCAAGCAATATGCCAGTGCCACTGCTTTCAGCTCTTATCTTTCATTAACGATGTTAGTTTATATTTTACAAACACTTACAGGCATGTAAAAAATGCTTGGCAGGTTGTCGATGCAGAAATGCGGTCAGCAGCAGGGGCATTTTTTTCCGCGCGGCGGAAACGGAGGAACCGAGAGCACGGGGGATGGAAAGAGAGCACGATTCCGGCTTACTTCACCGAGGCGATATAGCCGAAAACCTGGTTGGCGAAATCGAGCATGGAGTTCATCATCCACGGCAGAAACAGCGCAAGAGCAAGAGCGATGATGAGGATTTTCGGGATAAAAGTCAGGGTCATCTCCTGAATCTGCGTCACAGCCTGAAAGATACTGACGATCAGACCGGCAACCAGCCCGAGCAGCAAAATCGGCGCTGCAATTTTCAGCGTGGTCCATAGTGCTGACTTCATCAGTCCGAGGACAAAATCCTGAGTCATCTCTTCTCCTTTTTCATAGTGTGGTATCTTTTTCGCCCGCGAAGACATCCCGGCATGGTACATTTCCGGGCATGGTGTCTATGAGTTTACGCTTTCATGCCAGCCTTACGAAAACCCTTCGATCATCGAGCCGATCAACAGCGTCCAGCCATCGATCAGCACGAACAGCAGCAATTTGAACGGCAGAGAGATCATCATCGGTGGCAGCATG
>DRLW01000385.1 GCA_011375275.1 Bacteroidota bacterium | reverse complement strand
GGCACCGGGTACGAATCCAGCGAATACCTCGACGCCATTTACCGGCCGGAGCTTGCGGATGATGCGTTTGAGCGCGTTTTCGATGCGGTGGCGAACTCTGGTGCAGATGGATTTTTTCTCAGCGACCTCCTCGAAGATGCGACATTGATGATTCGTCTGCAAAAGTGGTCGGAAGCGGGTAATACCGAAGCATTCATTCGGTTCTGGAAACGGTGTCCTTACTTGCCTCTTGCGCAGGACTACGAGCAGGTCGTTGCCGGACTATCGAAAAATATGCGCTACAATCTGCGCCGTCGTACGCGCAACATCGGTAAGGCCGGGGATGTTACATTTCGGACTATTCAGAACAGGAAAGAGGCGGTCAGGGCGATACATCATCTATACGATCTGCACCGAAAACGCTGGGATGTCAAGGAGGGCACCAGCAAATTCGACGATTCCTACCGCGAAAAATTTCACGAAAAAGTTGTCCAGGAGATGCTCGAAGGCGGGTATCTGCGTTTTTATTTTCTCGATATCGATGGCCAGCCAGCCGCTTCGCTGTACTGTTTTTATTATGCGGGCCATGTGTATTATTACCAGGCCGGCCTTGATCCTCGCTGGGAAAAACAGAGCGCAGGCCTGGTCATTATGGGCAAAGCCATCGAAGCCAGTGTTGCCGAAGGCGCACAGGAGTTCGACTTTCTGCGTGGCACGGAAGCCTACAAATTCCGCTGGACGGATCAAACCAGAGATACCTGGATTCTCGAAATCCCGTTCAGCAACAGTGCTCGTCTCGCTTTCAGGGCAGCCAGGAGCTTTCGCTCATTGAAAAAAAAGATCAAAGAAGTCTCAGGGAAATTCGGGGTCGGAGCAGCATAACTACAGGTGGAGAGACAGGTTGCGCAAGGTAATCGACAAAATCAACATAGCCCATATTCTCGGCATTTTGCATTTTGGTGGCAAGGAAATGGTGACGGTCAACGTGGTGAACCATGTTGACAGCGAAATTTTCAATAACCATCTCATCACCCTGGCCAAGGGCGGCTCGATGAAAAAGATGATCGACCCCCAGCGGTGCAAGCTGATCGAAATCGGCAGGAAATGGGGGAATGATGCCAGTTTGCCGTTTAAAATCGCCCGTGTCTGCCGCCAGCACGAGATCGACATCATGCACACGACGGCATGGGGAACCCTGCTGGAGGGTTTCTTCGGCGCCCGCCTGGGCAAGGTGCCGGCGTTCATCCATGTTGAGCATGGCACCATCAAAGCAGATTCTTTCAAACACAAACTGGTGCAGCGTTTTGTCTGGAACCGCTCGGAGCATATCCTCTCCATTTCGCACATCCACCGCCAGAGCCTGGCCAGGGCCATCGGCTTTGACGTGGAGAAAATCGGTGTTGTGGAAAATGGTGTTGATCTGGAGAAGTTCAAGCTGGAAAGCAATGGCCGTGATTTCAAGTCGCTGGTCGGCCTGCCGCCGGAAACGCCGGTGTTCGGTTCTGTTGGCCGTATCGTGCATGTAAAAAATTATCCCTTGTTGCTGCGCGCCGCGAAGAAGGTGTTTCAGCAGATGCCCGAAGCCCGCCTGCTGATGATCGGCGCCGGGCCGATGTACACCGATCTGCGCCAACTGGCCAAAGAGCTGGATATTGAAGACAACGTCATCTTCATGCGCTGGCGTAAAAATGTGCTCGACTATCTGCGTGCGATGGATATTTTTGTGCTATCCTCCTTCAGCGAGGGGATGAGCATCAGCATTCTCGAGGCCATGGCCAGTTCGCTGCCCGTGATCGCCACGGATGTGGGCGGCAACCCGGAGCTGGTGCTGGACGGCGAGACCGGCCTGCTGGTGCCTTCGGATAATGACGAGGAAATGGCTGCTGCCATTCTCACCCTGCTGCGCGATCCGGAGAAGCGCAAGCGTTTTGCCGCGGCAGGACGCAAGCGGGTGGAGGAGAATTACACCCTGCAACTGATGATCCGTCGCTATGAGCAGCTCTATATCAATGCAGCCCGCAAGTACCGGACGTTCTCGCCGGAGCTGGAAGAAAAAATTCGGGCACGCAACCAGGCCTTTGATGCCAACATGACGCGTAAGCTGCGCGAGTTCGATGAACGCAATGCGCTGGAGCCGATGTATTCATAATTCACAAACCAGTGCCGGGCGCAGGCAACGCGGGGATGGCAGAAAAATTTTACCCGCAACGATGGCTGTGGCTCTTCAGCCTCAGCAGCAGGCTTGCGGGAAGTCCGCTGCTTTCTGAACCATGAGACCGCTTCGGAAGCATTGGATTGACTGTTCGTGCACATCCGCCGGGCACGGGCATCTGTGTGAAGGAATACAGCAAAGGGAAGCGAACGGGGTAACCTGTTCAGGCATGGTGTAAAAGGAGACCGATGAGTAAAGCATTGTCAGTTTTGCGCAAGGTCAATATGATCAGGCAGATCATCACGGTGTTGTTCAGTTTTTCTACCTGGCGCTGGCTGTTTCGTTTGTTGGAGTTTTACCGCAAATATAACGGCGCAGCCCTGGGCAAGCTGGGCAGCATCGGCACAGGCACGTGGATCGAGCCGACGGTGAAGCTTACCGAACCTGAGAACATTTTCCTCGGCCGTTACTGCCATATCAATCATCTCGGCTGTATTCAACCCGGTCAGGCAAAGATCACCATCGGGGACGGCTTCCGCATGGGCCCGGGTGTGAAGATGTTTGGCTCAAACTACCAGCTCGACCCCAAAACGCCGATTATCCTGCAGCCTTCTGTGCACAAGGATATCACCATCGGTGATGACGTCTGGGTGGGGGCGAATTGTGTCATCACTGCGGGTGTCACGATTGGCACGGGCTCTGTGATCGCTGCCGGGTCTGTGGTGACAAAGGATATTCCACCCTATACGATCGCCGGCGGTGTGCCGGCCAAACCGCTGAAAAAGCGGGAGTAAGCACCGGCTTTTACCGGGTATCCAGTTTACTCAGCAAACCAGGCTTGGCCCAGTTCCCGACATTTGTCATTCCGGCCAGGCGAAGCGCCGTGCCGGAATCTCATCTTTTCTGGCATGTGCCTGAGTCTGGGAGATTCCGGTCTTCCGCTGCACGGAAACCGGAATGACAGCTCAGGTGCAGGCACGTGCTGTTGTCAGGTGGTCTGATTGAAAAGAGACAACCGTGCTGAGTTAAGTGGATAACCAGACCGGCTTTGTTTGATGTGTGGTTTTATTGAATTATGTTTAAAAAAAACGACACAAGGTTTGATTTCATCACCAGTTTTTGTTTCTTGGCTATTCAATTTTCATCATAAAAACAGACTTACACAGGAGAGAATTCATGCAATTGAGTAAACCGCATGGCGGCACGCTGATCAACCGGGTTTTGCAGGACAGCGAGCGCCAGGCAGCTATCGAGCGTGCAAAGGAGTTGCGTCGTGTCGATGTCGATGATGTCGCGGCAAGCGATATCGAACTGATCGCCACGGGTGTTGTCAGCCCGCTGACCGGATTTATGAATAAAGAAGATTATGAAAGTGTGCTGAAAAGGATGCGTCTTGCTGATGGGGTAGTCTGGTCGATACCGTTGACCCTGCCGGTGAGCACGGAAGAAGCTGAGGCGATCAGCGAGGGTGATGAGCTGGCCCTGTATGCCAGCGGCGAGCTGCGCGCTGTGATGACCGTAAGCGAGAAATATTCTTACGATAAAAAGTATGAAGCTGAGATGGTTTATGGCACGACCGAAGAAGCGCATCCTGGCGTGGCGCGTGTCTATCGTCAGGGAGATGTTTATCTCGCAGGCGATATCTGGATGGTCAATGCCCCTTCTCAGGCGTTTCCCGAGCATTACTACACACCAGCAGAAACGCGTGAGAAGTTTGCAGAGCTGGGCTGGAAAACCGTGGTCGGGTTTCAGACGCGGAACCCCATCCACCGCGCGCACGAGTACATCCAGAAATGTGCCCTCGAAATCGTCGATGGCCTGTTCGTGCATCCGCTTGTGGGCGAAACCAAGAGCGACGATATCCCGGCGGATATCCGTATGAAGAGTTACACCGTTCTGCTGGATAAATATTATCCGCATGACCGCACCCTGCTCGGGGTTTTCCCGGCCGCGATGCGTTACGCCGGTCCGCGCGAGGCGATTTTTCATGCCATGTGCCGTAAAAACTATGGCTGCACCCACTTTATCGTCGGCCGCGACCACGCCGGTGTCGGCAGCTATTACGGCACCTACGATGCTCAAAAAATCTTCGAGCAGTTTGATGCTCAGGAACTGGGGATCACCACCCTCAATTTCGAGCATGCCTTTTACTGCACGCGGACGCAGGGCATGGCCACGGCCAAAACCAGCCCTGGAAGCCCGGAAGAGCGTATCTTCCTTTCCGGCACCAGGGTGCGTGAAATGCTGACCCAGGGAGAAGTACCGCCGGTGGAGTTCACCCGTCCGGAGGTTGCTGAAGTGCTGATGGAAGGCTATCGCCGCAAGCAGCAGGAAGTAGAGGCTGAAGCTGTTTAACCGGAGAGTTTTTTACCCTGATAACGAATGAAGATAAAATTTCCACACATCATATTTCTGGAGACACATCATGAGTAAGTTTGATCACGGCGTAACCATCTGGATGACCGGTTTGTCCGGCGCCGGCAAATCGACCATCACGGAGCATCTCGTCCCTCTGTTGAAAGAGCGTGGCAAAAAGGTGGAAGTGCTGGATGGCGATGTCGTTCGTACGAATTTGAGCAAGGGGTTGGGTTTTTCCAAGGAAGACCGCGATACCAATATCCGCCGAATCGGTTTTGTCAGCAATCTGCTGAGCCGGAACGGTGTATATGCCATCACGGCTGCGATCTCACCGTATAAGGAGATCCGCCAGGAAGTGCGCGACATGACCGAAAATTTCGTCGAAGTTTATGTCAACGCCTCTGTCGATGAGTGCATCAAGCGCGATGTCAAGGGGTTGTACAAGAAAGCGCTGGCGGGTGAGATCAAGCAGTTTACCGGCATTTCCGATCCCTACGAGCCGCCGGAAAACCCGGAAGTCATCTGTAACACAGAGGACGAAACCCCGCTGGAGAGCGCGATGAAGATCGTCACCTATCTTGAAGAACAGGGTTTTTTGGCGAAAAAAGGTGAAAACGGTTCTTCGGTAAGCGCGGTTGCAGACGACGCTACAGTCGCCTGATCCGTGCCTGCCATCAGGTGTTGCCCCGGTGCGTTCCCGGCACCGGGGTTTGATTTTTTCTCCCCACTGTAATGACCGGGCACGTGCATGACCTGTGCCGTGTTCCGGAAGGATTCGAATTCGATCTTGACAGGAGTTAAAGGCAGCCATGCCGGCAAAAAAAGTACTGTTTATCGCATTCATCTACCCGCCCATGTCTGCGGCGGGTGTGCACCGCAGCGTACGTTTTGTGCGCTATCTTCCCGAGCTGGGCTGGGACATCACTGTGCTGACACCGGAGGAAAAGGAGTATCCGCCGATGACACCGGTCGATCGCAGTCTGGTCGATAAAATACCCGCTTCGGTAAAGGAAGAACGAACGCGGATTTTTCAGGGCTTTTTCAAGCTGTTCAATCTGAAAGAGAGCATGGCCGCAAACAAGGATGCCAAGAAGAAACTCGTTTCCAAGTTTTTTTCAACCGAAGAAAAAAAAGATAAAGCCGCGCCTCTGGACCCGGGGCTGATCAAGGAGCTGGCCGAACAGGCAAATCTTAAAAAGCCGGCACCAAAACAGAAATCGCGTTTTCAGAAGCTGAAAGATCTGATCTACGATCTTTTCACCATTCCGGACAAGAACGTTTCCTGGTTGCCCTATGCTGTGGCCCGTGGCTGGAAGTTATACCGGCAAAAGCAGGTCGATATCATCTACTCCACAGCGCCGCCTTTCACCGACCATCTGGTGGCGCTGATCCTCAAAAAACTCACCGGCCTGCCGTGGATCGCCGATTTCCGTGATCCATGGGCGCGTTCTCCGATGAAAGTCGATGAGCTGCGCGGCACATTCCGGGGACGCGCGTATGACTATCTCGAGCGCAAGTTCGTCGAAAACGCGGACAAGGTCATCCTCAACACCCCGTATGCCGAGGCTGAGTTCATCGAGTTTTATGGCCAGGCCCTGCGCGATAAATTCTGCGTTATTCCCAACGGCTTTGATCCGGCAGATTTTGAATCGGCTGAATTTGCAGCCAATGGTGAAGTGAAGCGTGATAAACTGGTCATCACTCATACCGGGGCGCTGTATCGCAAACGCAATCCGGATGCTTTTTTTCAGGCGGTTGCCGAGATCATCGATGAGGGCATTATCTCCCCAGAAGAGCTCGAAGTAAAGTTCGTCGGCATCATCGCGCCGGATTTGTTCAAGAGTTTCAAGGATTTTGAGAAGCTGGAAAGCGTCATCCGCGTCTATCCGCAAGTGAGCCACAAAGAAGCGCTGCGCTTTCAGGCAGAGTCCGACGTCCTGCTGTTGTTTCAGCCGGGCACGAGTTTGAGTGTGCCGGGCAAGTTTTTCGAATATGTCGCGCTGAAAAAATACATGCTCGCCGTCGCCGTCCCAGGCGCTACTACGGAGATCGTCGAAAAGCACGGGCTCGGCGCTACGGCAACGCCGGATGATATTGCCCGCATCAAGGAGGGGCTGGTCGATTTCATCAAACGCTGGCGCAACGGTGGCATCGGCTATGTGCACAACTCGGATGCGTATGAACAGTATAACGGCCGCAATATCGCCAGGATGCTCAGTGACCAGATGAACATGTTGGTATGAGTGCTGTTTTAGCCTGAAGTATAGTTCACCAGGGGAGCTCATCGAACAAAATTTCAGCCCCCCGGCGTTGTCCTTTGTGTGCAGCGTTCATTTGTGAAATCGGGTTATTAAGGAAAGCGGATCAGAGAAATTCATGAAAAAACTCAAGATCATCAATGTGGTGGGCGCACGCCCGAATTTTATGAAAATCGCTCCAATCGTCGAAGCGATGCGCCGCTATGAGGGTATCGAACAGGTGCTGCTGCACACCGGCCAGCACTATGACCACAAAATGTCAGACCTGTTCTTCAATAATCTCGGTCTGCCCAAGCCGGATATCTATCTGGGTATCGGCTCCGGCGGTCACGGCGAACAGACCGGCAAGGTCATGATCGAGTTCGAAAAAGTGATGCGCGAGGTGCAGCCAGACCTCGTGCTCGTCGTCGGCGATGTCAATTCGACCATCGCCTGCAGCCTGGTGGCGGTGAAAATGGGTGTGAAGGTGGTGCATGTCGAGGCTGGTTTGCGTTCCAACGACCGTACCATGCCTGAGGAGATCAACCGCATTCTCACAGATCAGATTTCTGATTATCTGTTTTTGACCGAGGCTTCTGCAGAAGAGAATTTGCTGCGCGAGGGTATTGACAAAGACAAAATTTATTTTGTCGGCAATGTGATGATCGATTCGCTGATGACCCACCGCGAGAAAGCAGAGCAGCAGCCGATACTCGATGAGCTCGGCCTGCAGCCCGGACATTTTGTGCTCACCACCCTGCACCGGCCTGCCAATGTCGATGATCCTGAAATCTGCACCAGCCTGATCGAAACGCTGTGCACGATTTCCGGGAAAATGCCGGTGCTCTTTCCCGTGCATCCGCGCACGCGCAAGCAGATTGCTGCCTTTGGCCTGGAAGAAAAAATCAAAGCAGCGCCGGATTTTCGCATGATCGAGCCGCTGGGCTACCTCGATTTTCTCAAGTGTATGGCCAACGCCGCCTTTGTGCTCACCGATTCCGGCGGTATCCAGGAAGAGACCACGGTTCTCGGAGTGCCGTGCATAACAGCACGGGAGAATACAGAGCGCCCGGTTACTGTAACCGAAGGCACGAACGTGGTACTCGGCCGTGATCCCGGCCGTCTGCTCGAGGAAGCAGAAAAAATTCTGCAGGGCAAGGGCAAGAACGGCCGCCGCCCCGAGCTTTGGGACGGCAAAGCAGCCAGCCGCATCGTGGATATTTTATGGCAGAAAGAGGCGCGGGCGTAGAAATGTACGTCGCGCACTGTGCACGAGCACACGTTTTTGCCCTACGTGTAGCGGAACTCGCAAGAGTTCCGGCCTTCGGTGTGCCCGAAGTGTTGCGCCCGAAGTGTTGCCACTTCGGCTACATTTTTTCCCGAAGTGTTGCCACTTCGGCTACATCTCGCCCATGTTCGAGACGGCGAATGGGGGGAAACTGAGGAAAGGGGGGCGCTGGAGGGATACGTTGAGAAGGAAAACAGTTTTGAATCACGGAG
>DRLW01000384.1 GCA_011375275.1 Bacteroidota bacterium | reverse complement strand
CAGGGAAAAGCTGCTGGCTGTTCGTGGCCTTGGCAATTGGTGTGTGGACTGGTTTCTCGCCCGCGGTGCCGGCTACGGCGCGGCCTTTCCTGCAGGGGACCTCGGTGTGCGCAAGGCCGTCCAGTTTTTCTATTTTGACAACCAAAATGTGGACGAAGCCACTTTGCGCCGGTTTGCCCGTCGCTGGGGCGTTCACAGCAACCTCGCGGTGCATTATCTTCTCGCCGGCTGGATGGATGCCGCCGGGAAAAACACGCCTGCGAAAAGCACAAGCCGATCGTGAGTGCATGATATTCCACGGTTATGTATATTCATGCAGAAAAACTAAAAAATATTGACAATTTGAAAATAATTCGCTATCATACTCAAATTGTTTTGATAAAGCACAGAGTCGTACACTTGAGCCGGAGATACGGGAGGCGGCTCAGGCCAGCATCAGTACTGCGGCTGCAGGAACCCCCTTTCTGCAGTGCAGAGCAAATCAGGAGGGAGCGAGTTTGGCAAGACTTACCGGCGGTCGGCGATCGCGTGCCGAACAATCTCTGGAAAAATATCTCGAAGAGATTGGTGAAGTTCCTCTTCTCAGCGCAGAGGAAGAAATTGAGCTTGCCAAAAAAATCCGCAATGGTGACCAGAGGGCCCTCGAAAAGCTTACCCGGGCCAATCTCCGTTTTGTCGTCAGTGTCGCAAAGCAGTACCAGCACCAGGGCCTGTCCCTGGGTGATTTGATCAACGAGGGCAACCTGGGTCTGATCAAAGCTGCGACGCGTTTCGATGAAACCCGCGGGTTCAAATTCATCAGCTATGCCGTGTGGTGGATCCGTCAATCCATCCTGCAGGCCCTTGCCGAGCAATCACGCGTGGTCCGGCTGCCCCTGAATCGCCTCGGGGCGCTGAACAAAATCGGCAAGGCTCTGAGTGCACTGGAGCAGGAATTTGAGCGCGAACCCTCAGAGGAAGAAATCGCTTCCCAGTTGGAGATGACGCCTTACGAGGTGTCAGATACCCTGCGAATCTCCGGCAAACAACTCTCCCTTGACGCCTCTTTCAACCAGGATGAAGAAAGTCGCCTGCTCGATGTTCTGGAAAATGATGAACAACCGACTCCAGACGGGCTGCTTTTGGACGATTCACTTAAGATAGAGGTGGAACGTGCCTTGTCAACTCTGACAAAACGGGAAGCTGAAGTGGTTAAGCTTTACTTCGGCTTAGGACGAGAACACCCACTTACTCTGGAGGAGATCGGCGAGCTCTTCAATCTGACCCGGGAACGCGTCCGGCAGATCAAGGAAAAAGCCATCAAACGCTTGCGCCACGCCACGCGCAGCAAGCCCCTCCGACCTTTCTTAGGATAAGACACCCCTTCAACTCCCCAATTTAGCCGGACACAGCCGTGCTTGTATTTTTTCGACTTAGAGTGAAATTTTTCTCTCATCTCAAGCCGAATTGCTTGACAACGCGGCACATTCTTATTATATTGGCACCTCATTTCGGGTAATTCTTGCGCTGAGTAAAGAAATTTACGGATTGCCCGAACGCTACAACTTCATTATTCTTAGCAGGTTACATCGATTCACCCACAGCCGCACAATCGGCTACTCATTCTCAACAAAATGTCTAAATATCAGGTATTCACAGGACAAGAAAGCGGTTTTCATACCTGTTTTCCAGTGCCGGCGTAGCCTGATTTTTGACGAATGCCGTTTTTTTTGACGTCTGTGGTTTTTTTCTGTGCTTGTCTTCCCACAGTTTCCGGATTGATTTCAGCGCCTCTTAAGCCTATGGGCTCTGAAATGAAATCAGAAATTGCGCAGTGTTGCTGTTATAAAAACGGGGAGGCCCGCACGTATCCGTCTGAGGGATTTCTGAGGGTTTTCGCACTATGGGTTGGATTATGGGTACGGTTTTATTCTTATGGAGGTAGGGAACATGCGCGATAAGCAGATCAAGGTGATCTATTATTCATTCCATGGGTCTGCAGGTAAAGAGTATATACTTACCTGGAAGAAAGTCCTTTCTTTGGGTTTTTCTGCTTTTGTCATTCTTACATTACTCATCAGCGGTGGTATTGCGCTCTTTACGGATTTTTTTCATAATCAGCGCATAGCGACTTTATCGACAGCAAACAAGCACCTCAAAAGTGAGCTCGGCATCATCGGCCAGACCGTTGCCCGACTGGAAGAAAAAATGGGGCTGCTGGAAAAAGAAAACGATGACCTGCGCGTTTTTGCCGACCTTCCGCGTCTGGACTCCGACACCCGCCAGGTCGGTACAGGTGGTGCTGTAGCTGCCCCGGATGACCTGGCCGTCAACGAACCCTTTCTCAAGGAATATGCCTCGGAATCCGAACGCGTCCGCGAAAAACTCGATCAGCTCGAAAGACGCGTTTCCCTGTTCAGCGATGAACGCATGGAAATCGAGAAAAAGCTGGTGGAGAAACGCACCGAACTCAAACACCGCCCCTCGATCCGGCCGGTTTTCGGTGGCCGCGTTTCTGACCGTTACGGCTTCCGCATCGACCCCTTCACCGATGTCAAGCGGCACCATGACGGTCTCGATATCTCGGTACCGCACGGTACGGATGTTAAAGCGACCGCTTCCGGTACCGTGGTCAAGGCCCGCAAAACCTATATCCCCAAAAAAGGCTTCGGCAAGGAAGTCGTCATCGACCACGGCAACGGCATACGGACACGCTACGCCCACCTGTCCAAAGTTCTCGTAAAAGTCGGCCAGAAAGTCGATCGCTGGCACGTCATCGGCAAGGTCGGTGATACCGGCCGTTCAACCGGGCCACACCTGCACTACGAGGTGATGATCAAGGGCAAGTCTGTCGATCCGGAAAATTATATTCTGGAATACTGAGCCTGTGACACTCCCAAAAGTCGCAATCATCTGAAAAGTCCGTACGTACAGCGAAAACATCACCCAACAAATTTCTCAGCTCCCCGGACTTTTCAGGCACGCGGTACAAGTTTGAAAATAAATCAGCATAAAAAAGGGTACACAATATGTACCCTTTTTTATGCCCACAGGCATGGATTGATCAAAATATATACTCGCGGATATCGAACATCGGGTCCTTGTCCATCAGCTCACGGACGCTGTCCTGCGGCCGGTCCAGTTCTGCACCGGAAAAAATCAACTCGTTGCGGATAAAAATAAACGCCTCATACCAGTTCACCAGCGCCCGCGTGGACATTTT
>DRLW01000383.1 GCA_011375275.1 Bacteroidota bacterium | reverse complement strand
GGTGGGAACCGGGCCTCTGCAGCAGATGCTGGCGTTGCCGCCCGGATGGCAGGTGGAAGAAGCAGAGGCCGGCTGCTGCGGCATGGCCGGTGCTTTTGGCTACGAAGCGGAACACTACGATATTTCCCTGCAGATGGGCGCGCACCGATTGTTTCCCCGCATCCGCGAAAACGCGGGGAAAAGGCGGATCGCAGCTTCGGGCTTCAGTTGCCGCCAGCAGATCCGCCACGCCACCGGCGTTTCAGCGCAGCATCCGGTCGTGCTCCTGCGCGAGGCGCTGCAGGAGTGAGTCAGCCATTTTACCTGACTGCATCGCCACCACCAGACCTCACGTAAAGTCCGCAAAGCGCGCAGAGCCAACAAAAGCAAAAAACTCTGCGAGCACAGCGAACTCTGCGAGAGAAAAAAAGGATTTGCAGCGGTGCAAAGGATGAACACAAGTGCGGGGTGCATATCTTCCTGACAGGATAACCCGTTCGTAGTGCACGCTTTAGCGTGCCCAAAATCCGGGTATTCAGCTAACTCAGCAAACCGGTTCCGGCTCAGCTACCGGCATGTGTCATTCCGGCCAGGCGCTGCGCCGTGCCGGAATCTCATCTTTTCCGGCACGTGCCTGTGTCAGGGAGATTCCGGTCTTCCGCTGCGCGGAAACCGGAATGACAGCTCTGGTGCAGGCACGTGCTGTGCCCTGGCGGACTATCTGAAAAAATGCGACCGTGCTGAGTTAAGTGGATAACCAGATCCCTGACAGGATAAACCGTTCGTAGTGCACGAGTTATCGTGCCCAGAAAGTCGCTGATTTTACCCGGGTGCCCCGGGTCTCCGGCATCTCAAAAATACAGCGATTCTCCGGATCGGTTCCGGGATGCGGCGCAAAAAAACAGGGTGAGTCGCGCTGCTGAGTTCCTGCCGGCATCGCATGCCTGATTGCGTACCCGGAAATTCTGCCGGAAAAACGCCTCCCGGTGTGGTTTCGCTTTTGAATATCAAAAAGGTTTTGTATCAATAATGGCTGGATAAAAGGAAAAGAACCGGCTCTATAGATATGTAAGATAACAGAGAGGATCGCACGATGAATGTGCATGAAAAATACAGACCTCTGACCTGGTGGGAAAAAGCCTATCTGCCGGAGATCGTCCGCGGCTTGCTGGTCACTTTTGGCCATTTCCGCCGCAACATGTGGCGGCATATTCTGCGCGCCCTCGGCCGCAAGAACGTTGCCAGGGGAGCGGTGACCATCCAGTACCCGGAGGAGCGCCGGCTGTTTTATCCGCGTCTGCGCACCCTGCATCGCCTGCTCAAGCGCGAAGACGGCTCGCCGCGCTGCGTCGCCTGCATGATGTGCGAAACCGTCTGCCCGGCGCACTGTATTTACATCGTGGCAGAAGAACGGCCGGATGTACAGATCGAAAAGCAGCCGAAGACCTTTGACATCAATCTCGGCAAATGCGTGTTCTGCGGCTACTGCGTCGAAGCCTGCCCGGAAGATGCCATCCGCATGGACACCGGCATCGTCGAGATCGCCGCCCTCAGCCGCGAGGGCATGCTGCTGACAAAAGACCAGCTCCTGCAGCACGAGCCGGTGAAGGAATACTACACCGAACGCCCGGACCTCGAAGGCCGGCCTGTGCTGTGAGGCGAAATGCCGCACCAGTTTCTCCGCGCTCATCGCACAGGCCGCGATGAAAACCGCATCGGCTTTATTCACTCTCCCGGCATGGAGACAGGCCTGCCGCAACAACCCCTCGCCAACGGCTTCCGGCTCGCGGGATAAAATTTTTGTCATTCCGTTGTCTTTTTCTTCGCACAGACCGCTTCTGTTGGAACAGGGAGTAAAAAAAACTTTCAAGAGAGAGATTATTATCGTATTTTTAAGGCTTTGTCACAGGACGTTTCAGGGTATCCGGTTAACACAGATCTTTGTCATTCCGGCCGAGCGAAGCACAGTGCCGGAATCTCATCTTTTCCGGTACATGCCAGCGTACGGGGGATTCCGGTCTTCCCCTGCGGGGAAACCGGAAATGACGGTTCTGGTCGAGGCACGTGCTGTGCTCGGGCAGACTGGTTGAAAAGATAAAACATGCTGAGTTAAGTGGATAACCAGAGAGGACGTTTGACTCCAACTGAGGGTAAAACATGAGTGTAGAAATGGTCATGCCCCGCATGGGCGAAAGCATTACTGAAGGAACGATACTCAAGTGGTTGAAAAAAGAGGGTGATACAGTCGAGCGCGATGAAATCATCCTCGAAATCTCTACAGATAAAGTGGACTCGGAGATTCCCAGTCCGACCTCCGGCGTTTTGAAGAAAATCCTCGCGCAGGAAGGGGATACCGTGGAAGTGGGCAATGTGATCGCAGAGATCGCTGCTGAGGGCGAGGAGCCCGCTGCAGCAGCCGAGCCTGCGCCCGCTGCAGAGGAAGCAAACGGCAAGCCCGCGGCACCGGCACCTGCACCCGCGGCACCCGCACCTGCTGCTGCCCCTGAGCCTGTAGCCGTGGCCGCACAGCAGCCCGCACCGGCCGCGGATGGCGAAAAGCGTTTTTATTCCCCTGTGGTGCGTAAAATCGCTGCCGAAGAAGGCGTGTCTGCACAGGAGCTGGCCGGCATTCCCGGCTCCGGCGCCAGCGGTCGGGTGACCAAAAAAGATATTCTCGCCTGGCTGGAAAATCGTGGCAAGCAGCCGCAGCCTGCAGCTCCGGCCATGCCGGCTCAACCCGCTCCACAGCCTGCACCTGCCGGTGGTGGCATGCCCGCCATGCCTGCGCAACCGGCTACGCCTGCTTTCACCGGCGAAACCCGTGTCGTGGAAATGGATACCATGCGCAAGGCCATCGCCGAGCACATGGTGCGCAGCGTGCAGACCTCGCCACACGTCTATTCCATCTCTGAAGCGGACATGACCCACATCGTCGCGTATCGTGAGGCGGTAAAGGATGAATTTTTCCGGCGCGAAGGCTTCAAGCTGACGTACCAGCCGTTTTTCATGTACGCGGTTGCCAAGGCCCTGCGTGAATATCCCGACATCAACGTTTCTGTCGATGGCACAAAGGTCATCTATAAAGGCAACATCAACATCGGGATGGCTGTTGCGCTGGATGCCGGCCTGATCGTGCCGGTGGCCAAAAACGCCGATATGCTCAATCTGCTCGGCATGGCGCGCATGGTCAACGATCTCGCCACCCGCGCCCGCAGCCGCAAGCTCAAGCCGGACGAAGTGCAGGACGGCACCTTTACCATCACCAACCTCGGCGCTTTCGGCAATCTCTACGGCACGCCGATCATCAACCAGCCGCAGGTGGCGATTCTCGGCGTCGGCGCGATCAAAAAACGCGTCATGGTGATCGACAACAACATCGCTATCCGCGATATGGTCTATCTGTCTCTCGGCTACGATCACCGTATCATCGACGGTGCCCTTGGCGGCAGATTTCTGCAGGCAGTCGTTCGCAACCTGGAAACCATGAACCCGGAACAAATCTAATGGCATCTGATCTCATACAACTGAAAAGACGCGAGCGCCCGCGCCGGCCGGAATGGCTGAAGATTCGCCTGCCGAACTCGCCCGAATATGCCCGCGTCAAAGGGCTGGTGAAGAGCAAATCGCTGAACACCGTTTGCGAGGAAGCGCGCTGCCCGAACATGGC
>DRLW01000382.1 GCA_011375275.1 Bacteroidota bacterium | reverse complement strand
GGACATCAGCATGAAACGGCAGCAGTTGCACCGTGAGCAGGAGATGCGCAAGGTGCGCCTGAAAACCCTCGATCAGATTTCCCGCCAGATTCGCGAGGGTGAAGTCCGCGAGTTGAATATCATCGTCAAAGCTGATGTGGCCGGTTCGGTCGAGGCTATTGCCGACAGTCTGATGAAGCTGGCGACCAACGAGGTTGCTGTCAATGTCATCCACAAGGGCGTCGGCGGCATCTCCGAGACCGACGTCAACCTGGCTGTGGCATCCAGTGCAGTTATTCTCGGCTTCAACGTACGGGTTTCGATTCAGGCCAGGGACCTGGCTGCGCGGGAAGATATCGATATTCGTACCTATAAAGTCATCTACGATGCCATCAATGACGTCAAGACCGCCCTCGAAGGCATGCTCACTCCGGAAATCACCGAGACCGTCAGCGCAACCGTCGAGGTCCGTGAGGTGTTCAAAATCTCACGTATCGGTACGATCGCCGGCTGTTATGTGCTTTCCGGCAAGGTCAAGCGTGGCGACAGAATACGTTTGTATCGGGAAGATAAGCTGATTTACGAGGGTAAACTCTCGTCGCTGAAACGCTTCAAAGATGATGTCAAGGAAGTGGCCAGCGGTTTTGAATGCGGTATCGGTATCGATGGGTATGACGATTTGCATGTGAATGACATCATCGAGTGCATCGAAATTTCGGAAACGAAACGTACGCTTGCTTAATCTGAAGCGGTAAACAACTCGGGTTAATACGGCTGAAAATCATGTTAGTCGCAGCGTGTCAGGTGGAATTATTTTTACCCGAATGCCACTCTCTGAAAGAAAAGCGGTACGTTTTGGAGAGTTTAAAGACCCGAATCCGGCAGAAGTTCAACGTCTCGATAGCTGAAGTGCAGGCACAGGACAAATGGCAGAGCAGCGTGCTGGGCGTGAGTATGGTGGCGAATGAGGCAAAAATTCTCAGCGCTACATTTAACAAGATATTGAATCTGATTGAAAAGGACGGCCGCACGGAAATCGTTGATCAGATTTTCGAACTGGTTTGATACCCGGAACAGGCAGCAGTGCCATGTCAAAAAAAAGAGCGGATAGAGTTTCCCGTATGATTCGCGAAGTTGTCAGCGAGACTCTCGCTTTCAAACTGCGCAATCCCGAATTCAAGAAAGTGACCGTTCATCGGGTTACTGTTACAGATAATCTGAAATACGCACGTATTTTCGTCAGCATTTCCGGAAGTGAAGAGGAACAAAAGTCAGCCTTTGCCGCATTGACAAAAGCAAAAGGGGCTTTTAAAAGAGAGATCGGTGCTGTTGCGCAAATGAAGTTCATGCCCGAAATCGAGTTCAAGCATGATAAGTCCCTCGATTACGTCGATCACATCTCAGAATTATTACGTAATTTGAACCGTGAGTGAGCTCAGCACCCCACAACACATTACCCGGGCTGCACTGCAGCAGGGGCTGGTCGTTCCATTTGCAAAACCCGAGGGCTGGACATCTTTCTCTGTTGTGAACAAGGTGCGCGCAGCCAGCCGGGTAAAAAAAGTCGGGCATGCCGGCACCCTCGATCCCTTTGCCACAGGCCTGCTGCTGATCTGCTTCGGCAAGGCAACGAAGCAGGTCGAAAGCCTGATGAGCCTGAAAAAGGAATATCGTACTGTCATCAAGCTCGGCGTCGAGACCGACACGCATGATCTGACCGGAAAAGTTGTGCATGAGGCTCCGGTTGCACAGATCAGCAGAGAACAGCTCGAAGCTCTGTTGCAAAAATTCACGGGAGAGATCGAGCAGGTGCCGCCGATGTTTTCGGCACTCAAGCATAAAGGCAAACGCCTCTATGAGCTCGCCCGGCAAGGTAAAACCGTCGAGCGGGCACCGCGAAAAGTAACGATTTACGACCTCGAGCTGATTTCACACAAGGATGATCTGCTCGAACTTCGCTTTGTCTGCTCGCGCGGCACCTATATTCGCGCGCTGGCACGGGATATCGGCAGAGAACTGGGGTGTGGTGCCCATATCGTGAGGCTGGAGCGGACCCGAATCGGAGAATACACCCTCGAGTCAGCCTGGAAAGTCTCTGATTTTCTGGATCATATAAACCATAATCGTACTGCAGATGAATCTCTATAGACGCCTGACGGATATTCCCCGCAACATGAACCATGTGCTCACGACAGGGATATTCGATGGTGTGCACAGAGGCCATCGCTATATTATCCGGCAGCTTCTCGATGTTTCCCGACAATGCGGCGGCATCCCATCTGTAGTCACTTTTGATCCACACCCGCAGCATGTTTTGATTCGCAACGGAACGCCGCCATTGAAACTGCTGACGACAGTCGAAGAAAAAGCGGATATCCTCGGCAGCCTTGGGGTGGAAAATTTGTTCGTGCTCCCCTTTGATGAAAAATTCTCCCGGTTAAGCGGCGATGACTATGTCCGCGATATACTCATCGGGAAGATCGGTTTCAAATGCATTCTGATAGGCTATGACCACACCTTTGGCCGTGACCGGCAGGGGGGAGTGCATACTCTCGAAAAATTTGCTGAGCAGGAAAACTATAAAGTGCTGCAGCTTGAGCCGCAAAAAGATGAAGAGACCATCATCAGCTCCTCACTCATCCGGAGCCTGCTCGAATCCGGCCGGATAGAGGACGCAAACCAGCTGCTCGAAAGAGCTTACAGCATACGCGGGACAGTGGTGCCGGGGGACAAACGCGGCCGGCTGTTAGGGTTCCCTACCGCTAATATCGAGCCGGAGTCACGCCTGAAAGCACTCCCCGGGCGTGGTGTCTATGCCGCGTCGGTCGCAATCGACGACCAGTGTTACCAGGGCATGGCCAATATCGGCATACGGCCTACATTTGGGGGCAAAATTGAAACCCTCGAGATTCATATCTTCTCCTTTTCTGAGGAGATTTACGACAAGAACGTGGAGATTCGTTTCCACACAAAACTCCGCGATGAAAAACGTTTCGATGGTATGGAAGCGCTGATCGCGCAGTTGCATGAAGACCAGAAACAGGCTATTGACTATTTTAGTAAATATCAAAACCAAGTAAACACCGGAGATGTGAAATGCCTTTAACCAAAGAATCCAAGCAGAAAATCGTTGAACAATTCGGCAGTGCCAAAGGCGATACCGGACGCCCTGAAGTACAGATCGCACTGCTGACTGAGCGAATCAACGGCTTGCGAGACCACTTCAAAGCGAACAAAAAGGACCACCATTCCCGCCTGGGATTGCTGAAGATGGTCGGTAAACGCCGCCGCCTGCTGAACTATCTGATGAAAAAGGATATTGAACGATACCGCGCAGTGATCAAGAGCCTCGGCATCCGTCGATAAGATGCTGTTTTGTTATCAAGAATTTTCTTTGTCGATATCCAGCTCTTGAGGCAAGAACTGCGTATCATCAAGGAAGGAAAAGGTGAGAGCGAGCGCTCTCACAGTGTAAGGAGTATGTTCCCATGACTACAATCCAAAGCGCCACATTCAACGGCACGGCATTCGAGCTCGAAACAGGCCATCTCGCCCGGCAGGCGAGTGGAGCTGTCGAACTGACCTTTGGCGAGACCGTGCTTCTGGCTACCGTCGTCGGTAGCGATGAGCCATCAACCCTTGACTTTTTCCCCCTGAGTGTGGATTACCGCGAAAAAGCCTATGCAGCCGGCAAGATCCCCGGTGGCTTTTTCAAGCGTGAAGGTCGTCCGACCGAAACTGAAATCCTGACTTCGCGTCTGATCGATCGCGGACTCAGGCCATTGTTCCCCGAAGGCTACCGCAATGAAGTGCAGGTGCTGGTCAGCGTTCTTTCTGCAGACCGCGAAAATCTGCCTGATGTCCTCGGCATCACCGCTGCATCTGCTGCTCTTGCCCTGTCTGATATCCCATGGGCAGGCCCGATCGCAGGTGTGCGCGTCGGCCGTGTAAACGGTCAGTTCATCGCGAATCCGACCTATGAGCAAATCGAAGAAAGCGATATCGATCTGCTGATTTCTGCAACCGAGGAATCCATCATCATGGTGGAAGGTGAGGCCAGCGAAATTTCCGAGCAGGATATGATCGCAGCCCTTGCTTTCGGGCACGAGGAAGTACGCAAGTACATCGACCTGATCAATAAACTGGTTGCAGAGGCCGGGAAAGAAAAGAACGAGGTAGTCGTCAAAGTCCTGCCTGAAGGCCTTGAAGAAAAAGTTCGCGAGCTGGCAACTGATAAACTGAATGAGTTTCTGCGCATTACCGACAAAAAGACCCGCAGAAAAGCCATCAAGACGTTTACAAAAGAACTGATCGCCGACGAGGCTCTGGCCGAAGCCTACCCAGATGCAGAGGGTGACATCAAAGAAGTGCTGCACACGATCGAAAAAGAAATTACCCGCAGCATGATCGTCAAAGAAGGCATTCGCCTCGATGGCCGCGGCCTTGATGATGTCCGCGAAGTCACCTGCGAGGTCGGTGTTTTGCCACGCACTCACGGCTCATGCCTGTTCACACGTGGCCAGACCCAGGCACTGGCTGTTCTCACTCTGGGCACCAAAGTTGACGAACAGAAAATGGATGACCTCGGCGGTGAATTTTACAAAACCTACATGCTGCACTATAATTTCCCGCCCTTCAGCGTCGGCGAAGTTCGGCCTATGCGCGGGCCTGGACGCCGTGAAATCGGTCATGGCAACCTCGCTGAGCGCGCCTTGAAACCCATCATCCCTTCAGATGAAATTTTCCCCTATACCATTCGCATCGTATCGGACATTCTCGAATCCAATGGTTCGTCTTCCATGGCCACGGTCTGCGCAGGCTCTCTCGCGCTGATGGATGCCGGTGTGCCCACCAAGGAAGGCGTTGCCGGCATTGCCATGGGCCTGATCAAGGAAGGCGATGAATTTCGCGTTCTCACGGATATTCTCGGCGACGAAGACCATCTCGGCGACATGGATTTCAAAGTTGCCGGAACCAAGGAAGGCATTACAGCCTTTCAGATGGACATCAAGGTCGATGGGATTTCCAGCGAAATCATGCAGGATGCTCTGGAAAAGGCGAAGGTCGCACGCCTGAAAATCCTCGATATCATGAACGCGACTCTGGATAAACCCAAAACAGATCTGTCGCAGTTTGCCCCGCGCATTCTCGCGTTTAAAATCAATCCGGATCGCATCGGTGCTGTTATCGGACCTGGCGGGAAAACCATCCGCGAGATCGTCGATAAAACAGGCGCGACCATCGATATCGAAGATGATGGTACGGTCAAAATCGCCTCTGTGGAGCCACGGGCTGCGCAGATGGCCAAAAATATCGTCGATGGACTGACCGTCATGCCGGAAGCTGGTAAGGTTTATAAAGGCAAGGTGAAAAAAATCACCAACTTCGGCGCATTTGTCGAGATTTTGCCCGGACGCGAAGGTCTGTTGCATATCTCGGAAATCGACACCCAGCGCATCAATAAGGTCGAAGACGTACTGAGTGTCGGCGATGAGGTGACAGTCAAATTGCTGCGCGTTGAAGACTCCGGCAAGATGAATCTGAGCCGCAAAGCGTTGTTGCAGGAGCAGGATGCAGAATAACTAAGTGAGAAGGACTGGTTACGCTTTGCATTGTTGATCACTATCCCTGGAGGGTGGAATGATTGTTGGCGTACTCAAAGAGATCAAGACCCTGGAAAACAGGGTCTCTCTTATACCCGTTGGCGCCGAGTTGCTGGTAGCCAGGGGGCATACCGTTATTGTAGAAAAAGATGCTGGAAAGGGGAGTGGTTTCAGCAATGAGGATTACCGCGATGCTGGTGCCACAATCATTGAAACGGCGGAGGAAGTCTATCAGAAGGCAGAGATGATCCTCAAAGTCAAAGAGCCTCTGCCGCAGGAATATGGTTTGATCCGCGAGGGCCAGATCGTATTCACCTATTTTCATTTTGCTGCTTCGCGCGAGCTCACAGAAGCTATCGAAGCTTCCAGATGCATCGCCATCGCCTATGAAACCGTCGAGATGGCTGACGGTTCGCTGCCCTTGCTCATCCCCATGAGTGAGGTAGCTGGCCGCATGTCGATTCAGGAAGGTGCCCGCCACCTCGAGCACATGTACGGCGGCAAAGGCATGCTGCTCGGCGGTGTTCCCGGTGTCGAGCCTGCCAATGTGATGATCATCGGCGGCGGGATCGTCGGTACCAACGCGGCTAAAATTGCCGCAGGTCTCGGCGCCCAGGTGACGATTCTCGACATCGATCTCGATCGGCTGCGCTATCTGGATGATGTCATGCCGAAAAATGTCACCACGCTGATGTCCAACCCGGCCAACATACGTTCCTGCCTCGAAAAGGCGGACCTGGTAGTCGGCGCGGTGCTCATTCCGGGTGCCAAGGCTCCGCATCTGGTTACGCGCAAGATGCTTGGGAATATGAAAAAAGGCACTGTCATCGTCGATGTTGCTGTCGATCAGGGTGGGTGCGTCGAGACCATCAAGCCGACCACGCATGATAACCCCACCTATGAAATCGATGGTATCGTACACTATGGCGTGGCCAATATGCCAGGTGCTGTGCCGAAAACTTCGACGATTGCACTGACCAATGCCACACTCAAGTACGTGCTGCAGATCGCTGATAACGGTTTCCCGGATTGCCTGAAAAAATTCCCCGAGCTGGCCAAAGGAGCGAATATCATCAACGGCAAGATAACCTACAAAGGCGTCGCTGACGCTTTTGGTCTGGACTATCAACCGCTTGATACTCTTATCAATTGATGCATGCTGATACCCGTTCTCGCGTACCATTATGTTTCCGATAACGTTACACCAGGCATCGCCCGCGTAACGTTCAAACAGTTCGAAAAACAAATGATCTACCTGCGCGAGAACGGGTATCGCTCTCTGACGCTGTCTCACTATACTCAGATTCTCAAAAACGACCCATCATCTCCCGAATTTGATTCATCCCGCACCGTCCTTATTACATTTGATGATACCTACGATACGATCGAACGGGTCGCTGACATAATGAGCCGCCACGGCCAGATCGCCACAGCTTTTGTGATCAGCGATTATATTGGCAGGACGAATGACTGGGACTATCAATTTTTCGGGAATCAGCTCAGGCATGCCGGCCTGAATTCGATACGAGCTCTACTGCAGGCCGGGTGGGAGATCGGCTCGCATACGCGGACACACCGTTACCTGCCGGACCAAACCGCAGAGCGCATCCGGGATGAACTGCACAGCTCGCGCTGCGCCCTGCAAGATGCGACAGGAGAAAAAATTCAATCGATCTCTTATCCTTTTGGCAGAGTCAACGATATTACTATCAGTATCGCGCGTGAGCAGGGATATGAGGCAGGAGTGACCCTGGGCATGCCTGTTCCGTCCGACTTCAGGCGCCTTTCCAGCCTCGAGATACCACGGATCGGCGTCTATCTGTTCGACTCCTTGCGGTCATTCTCAAGGATGGTCCGGAGCACAGAACAAGACCGGATGGAGCGTTATCTCAACAGGCAGAGAAGAATCAGCATGTTATCAGCCGGTACTATCTTCTGGAAAAAAATCATCACCTGAGACAGAGCGTTGCGCATGAACGTGAGCACAATTAAAAAGCTCTACTATTCAATCGGCGAAGTCAGCAAGATCACTTCTCTGAAAAAGTACGTCCTGCGTTATTGGGAAACTGAGTTTGACGCCCTCCGTCCCGGGAAAAATCGTGCCGGCAACCGCATCTATAAAAAAGAAGATATTCAAACCATCTTCCTGATCAAAAAGCTGCTTTATGAAGAAAAATATACCCTCGAAGGCGCGAAGAAAAAACTGGCAGAACTCCGGCGTGATAAAGATTTCCAGCTCAAATTGAGTTTTGAAGAACTGAAAAAGGACGATGTTATCCTCGAAGTAAAGCG
>DRLW01000381.1 GCA_011375275.1 Bacteroidota bacterium | reverse complement strand
GGACTTCGGCACAAATCTGGAACCAGTACAGCCTGCGCACGATCGTATCTCTTTCCCTCAGCGAGGATATCTACATCGCTGTCAGCGCGGGCCTGCTGGCAAACGGGTTTGACCGCGATCGCTTCGAGCTGGTGGATGAGCAGGATCCGGTTTTCGCCGGCAGCTCGATGCGCTACGCTTTTGATGCTGGGTTCGGCTTGTACTATCGTTATTCTGATCGGCTGGTGCTGGCTTTCGCCGGTGAGCAGCTCAACCGTCCTGATATCGCCCTCGGCCAGGGCAGCCTGCGGTTGCCGCCTGCGCTCAATGCCGGTTTCACGTATCAGCTCGGCTGGTGGCAGGTTGGCGCGGGCATGCGCTCGTTTGATGAAGCGCTGCGGCCTTTTGTTCAGGTGAATGCCGGTGTGCAGGGTGTGGGCACGGTTTCGCTGCGCCTGGGAAGCGTAAACACGAGTCTGAGTACGACGCTGCACATATCCCGGCGCTGGAGCATGAACTATGATTTCACCCGCACTGTCAGCGATATTTCCACGTTCAGTGGCGGGACGCATGGCTTTACGCTGTCTTACCGTTTCGGAGAGACGGATTACGTACTCTATGAGACGGTGCTGTCAACCGACTCGTTGCTGATTCGGGAAAAGCGCGTCGCTGTGCAGGCTGATCAGGTCAAAACCGGCCAGAATTTTGCCGAGCATCTGGCGGCAGTGTATGCAGCCACGTATGAGGGCGAGGCAGACCAGGCTTTTTACCATTTCACGCCGGGCGACAGCGCGGCGCCTCTGCCGCCGATCGATCTCGGGCCCTACATCGATAAATATGGCCTGCTGTTCGGCGAGCTGGCAAAACAGATGCAGGACCGCAGTGTTTCGTTGCGCCTGCTGATTCGTCGCGGCGAGGAAAGCGTGGCGCGTTCGATCTGTGATTATTTCGTTGCCAGGCTCGGCGTGTCTCCGGAACAGATCGAGTACGGCTATGCTTCGGTATTTACGCAACCGCAACTGACCGCCAAGAATACGCCGGTTGCAACGCGTGTGGATACCTCCGAGCAGCCGGAGCTTTCTGCGCCGGTGCTGGCAATCGCTATCTACCCGGTTGCACGGCAGAATTATGTTCGTTTTTCAAAAGTCCGTTCCTGGGCTGTGCGCATTCGCGACAGCAGGGGACGGCAGATTCGGGTTTTTCAGGGCCGCCATCCTGTGCCGGATAAACTGGAATGGGACTGGCGTGATCAGCAGGGAGAGCTTGTCGGGGCAGGGAAGTATCGAATTGAACTGAGCTGGACAGACAGGGATGGCAGGGAACGCAACGCGCTACCAGGGCATGTTGTCGTCACCCGTGCTGTTCGGGATGTCAAGGTAAATGTGCAGAAGGAACTGCTTACACGGGCACAAAATCGGGCGAATCGCATCGATTTGAGGCTGGGGTTGAAGTAGGATGATGAAGAAAAAATCAGGGCACATTTTCGTGATTTTCTGTGCAGCTTTTCTGGCGGCGCTGTCTGGCTTTGCGCAGCCGCAGGGCCTGGTGATCACGGCCGGCAGCACAGGAGACGACCAGGGCAACAGCATCGCCATCGACGGCGAGGGTAAAATTATCGTTGCCGGACGGTTCAACAACACGTTTACCTTTGGTTCGAAGCAGGTGAGCAGTCTCGGCAGTTATGATATTTTTCTCGCCCGTCTCGACAGCACGGGTGAGCCGGAATGGCTGCGCACAGCGCGCGGTCCCGGCTCGGATCGCGCGTACGGCGTACTCATCGACGCGCGCAACCGGATTTATCTCACAGGTGCTACAGATAAAACCACGAATTTCGGTGATGTTCCGGTAGTGAGCACGGGGGGCAGCAACAACGATTTTTTTCTGGCTCAGTACGCCTCTGACGGCACACTGCAGTGGGTGCGCAATGCCGGCAGTGTGGGATTTGACCAGGGATATGACCTGGCCCTGCTGCCGGACGAGCAGGTGCTCGCTGCCGGCTGGTTTCACGGCACGGCTTATTTTGGCGATGATACCCTGCGCACACCGGGCACAGGCGACAGCGATGTTTTTGTGCTGAGATATTCACCCTCGGGCGAGCAAACCGGTGCCTGGCAAATTCACGGCACGGGCTCGGCGCGGGCCTACAGCATTGCCACAGACCACTTCGGCAATGGCTATGTCACGGGTTTGTTCTCCGGCGAGCTGATCGCCGGGGCAGACACGCTGCACAGCAGAGGCAATGATGATATTTTTCTCGCCCGGCTATCTCCTGCCGGCGAGTGGCTGTGGGTGCGGCAACTCGGTTCGCGAGGACGTGACCAGGCTTTTGCCGTCGAGGTCGATCCCGAAGGGTTTCCGGTGCTGGCCGGGTTGTTCAGCAACCGGATCAGCGCCGGGGAGGAGCAGCTCATCAGCCGTGGCGATACGGATATTCTGGTCGTGAAATTTACTCCGGAGGGCGAGGTCTATCAGGCCATGTCCGCCGGCAGTGGTTCCTTCGAACGCGCCCAGGGCCTGGCGATTGCCCCCAACGGCGATATTTTCGTTACAGGCGTGATGAGCAGCACTGCGAGCTTCGAGCCATTTCTCGCCAAAAGCCGCGGTGCTCTGGATATTTTTATCGCCAAATACAACCGCGGCGGGGAGTTGTACTGGGTGAAAACTGCCGGCAGCAGCGCCGACGACTGGAGCCATAGCGTCGCTGTCGATCCGCAGGGACGGGCGTGGTTAGCAGGTCAGTTCCGCGAAACGGCGCGCTTTGGCGAACATGCCATCACCAGTACCGGCAGCAACGATGTGCTCGTCGCCCGCGCTGATGATCCCCGGCTGTCCGGCATTCTCGCTCCGGATTTCAGTGAAAAAGTTTACGTCAACCAGGACTATTGGGTCGATATTCTCGTCGATTCGCTGGAGAATCTCAACGAGACGACGTTTTCTCTGACATACACAGCCGGTGAGTACATCACCGTGCCCGAACCCCTGAGGAAGAACGTCATACTCGGCCCCTTGCTCGAAGGCAAAGCGCGTTACAGCGTACGCCAGGATGAACAGGCCGGGAAACTCCATCTGACGATTGCGCTCGAAGACACCACCGCCGGACTGCAGGGCAAAGGTATCCTGGCGCGGGTACGGTTTTCTTCAGCGATGAGTACGCCGTTCAACACGGAAATCCTCTACTCCTTCAGCGATATCTACGCCCGCGACCCGCATGGCAATGCGATCTTTCTGCGTAAAAACGAACGCTCTCTGAGCCTGAACGGTCTTGAAATCTGGCCGGGAGATACCAACCTCGATGGAGTGGTCGATCAGGCTGATGTGCTGCCTCTCGGTCAGTTCTGGAACCATACAGGGCCGGAACGACCGCAGGCCAGCCTGCGCTGGCAGAGCCAGTTGGCAGTTCCCTGGCAGACGATCGAACTGACGTATGCAGATGCCGACGGCGATGGGGTGATCTCGGCCCGGGATATTTTTCCGATCGCGCTGAACTGGAAACAGCGCACCGGCACTGCGGCCAAAAGCACCGCCGGATTTACAGCCTCCACACCGGGGAACTCCCCGCCTTTGCCGTTATCGCTGCGCCTGGCGCAGAACAGCGGCAGGGGGCAGGCCATGGTTTCCCTCGACCTGCGTGAAAGCAGAGAGCTGTTCGGGCTGGCCATCAGGCTCAGACTCGGAAATGGTGTGCGCGTCGCAGATGTCCGCCCCGGCATGTTTTTCGAGGGCAGGGATATTCTCTTTATCGAGCAGGGGGATGGGCCTGTTGTTGAGGTTGGGCTCAGCCTGCGTTCTGGAACTGATTCCTCAGCACGAAACGGCAGTCTGGTCACTTTTTTATTGGAGACAGGTGAGGAAAATTCTACATTTGATCAGGTGTTTCAGGTCGAGCGCATCACGGCGATCGATGCCGCCGGGGAGCTGCTGGCGGCGGAGCTGGTGACGGAAGGCGACATGACCACGGCTGTCAGCCAGACAGCACTGCCGCGGTTTTATCTCTACCAGAATGAGCCCAATCCGTTTAATCCGGAAACCCGCATTCGTTTTCAGCTCGCAAAGCCGGGGCGGGTACGCCTGGTCATCCGCGATAACCTCGGCCGGATTGTCAGAACACTGCTGGATGAAGAAAGAGCTGCCGGAGAGCACAGCCTGGTCTGGAATGGCAGGGATTCGCAGGGACGGACAGTCGCGAGTGGGGTGTATTTTTATCAACTGCAGGTGGCCGGTTCGCGGGTACAGACCAGAAAAATGCTCATGATGCAGTGAAGCCGCATGTTTACTGATGCAGCATCTGCACCCGGCAGAAGCCCGGGCAGGGCTGCGGATGAGCTTTTCAAAAAATGAATGATCGACGGTGCTTCCGCGCAGGAAGCAGGGAATAAACTGCAGCACAACATCATTTCAGGAAGGGAGAATCATGTTGAGAAAAATCGTCATATTCGGACTCATGTGTTTATTTTTTGCAGCAGAAGCTCAGGCGCAAGGGCTCGGCTTCGGGCCTCAGGTCGGTTATCATAAATCCAGCGATGCCGACGAAGGCAGTCTGCTTGTCGGTGGGGCTCTGCGGATGCGTTTGAGCGCAGCTCTCGGGATCGAAGGCTCGATAACCTATCGGGAAGAGAAATACAACGATGACCTGTTGACGGTAAAAAGCTGGCCGGTCATGGTCACCGGTCTGTTCTATCCCCTGCCTATTCTCTACGGAGCCGTCGGCGCGGGATGGTATAACGTAACTTTTGATTATGATCAGGATCAACTCGGAAATTTTGTGGAAGACCAGACCAGCCAGGAGTTCGGCTGGCATTTTGGCGGAGGCATCGAGCTGCCTTTCGGCGAGACTACCAAGCTGGCCGCTGATATTCGCTATGTTTTTCTCAACTATGAATTCGATCAAATCCCTGGCTCGGAAGAGTTACAAAGTGATTTTTACGTACTCAGTGTCAGTCTTTTCTGGGGACTTTAGTCTGGAACCGTAACCGTTGCCGTTTGAGCCGGCCTGTCGAAACGTCAATCTCCATCGTAATAAAAAACGATAGTGGCAACCCACCGCCGGGTTGCCACATACTTGCCTAATTTGCCGGGGGGCAACTATGTCTTCATCACTGCTGTTCGATTTACAAGCGTGTATTAATACAAATTTTGTCATCGAAGGCTATGCGCGCAGGTGTTCGGAACACATCCTCTCTATTCTGGCCTCCACTGGTATCGCTCTCCTCGATCTCGATCACGACGACCCTGTTGCCAGCACTATCTTTGACATGGAAGAGTCTGCCCACGAAGCAGGGACACTGATCTATACCCTGCTGGACCAGTGCTCGGCAGATACGATGCCGGGGAAAAATTTGCCGGAAAAAATCAGCCGCCTGTGCGCACTGTTCAGCGAGGCATCGGGGTGGGAAATCGTGCCGGAAGTCAGTCCGGGGATTGAGCGCGCTCTGCTTTCGGAAAACGTGCTGATGCTCAGTCTGGTCAATTTGCTCGCTGCACGGGTTCAGCTTTCGCCCTCAGCTCCCATCCACATTCAGTTTCTGCTGGTACGCAAGGGCAAAGATGATTTCGATTCCGGCCTCGTTGCACCGGATTATCGCGATGGTATGGCTTTTGGCCTGAGAATGCAGTTTCCCGAAGTTGCACGGCAGACATTGATCAAGGCGCTGCAGGGAAAAGCTGTGTGGAATCGGGCGACCAGTACGGCTATCGATGGCCTGTCGCTGCTGCTGGAAGGCGTTCGCAGCCAGCAGGGAGGGGTGTCGGTGCACTCCCTGTCCAAAAGCGAAGGCGCTGTTATCGAGCTGTTTTTTCCGCAAACCGGCATCGATGAGAGCGAACTGTCCGCGGAGGACGACACCTCATCACGCCGCGCCTCTGACCGCAAGCCCGGAGTGCTTTTTATCGATGATGATCCTCTGGTGTGTGCGGTGACCGAGCGCATTCTGGCGCGGAAAGGGTTTGTCGTGCATACGGCAGAGAGCGGGGCACAGGGCCTGGACCTC
>DRLW01000380.1 GCA_011375275.1 Bacteroidota bacterium | reverse complement strand
TCCAAATTTACATTGGGAAAATGATCTGCAATTTCCAACCAGCATTTTCTGGCAATTTTACCGCCGCATAGGGGTGACCCGCCGGCCGCCATTATTCAACGTATTCCCATCGCAGGGCATCGACGACCACATAGCCCTGGCCGGCATCAGAAATTTCTACCACGGCCGTGCGGTCTTTTTCGAAATAAAACCTGCCGACAGGTTGCCAGTTGTCCGCCGTAACCTGAGGGTGCAGCACGGTTTTTTCCCGCCCTCGGGCGGTTTCGATATACAGCGTGATCGGCCCGGGATTGCGGGTATACCACGAGCGGCCGACAGGCAGGTAGTAGCTGAGCTGGTAATACCCGGTTTTCGGGACGCGGGTTTCCCAGCGCGCGGGGTAGTCGCCGGACTGCCCCCGTTTGACATGCCAGCCATAAAAATATTTCCCGAAAGCCATCGCATGGGTGCGCAGTGCCCAGACTTTGCCGCGCACCGGCGGGCGCAGGTATCGCGCTTCCTCGGCAGCCGCTGTAAAAAAGCCTTCATCCTGATCATCGAGCACAAAAACCAGCGAGTCCGCCGCCGAGGGAATGATCGTGTAAGCCGTATCCTGCAGCGCAGCGCGCGAAATCGTGCTGGCGATATCGATGGTTCTGCGCAACTGCCCGCGATTGCGCGAAAAGTACGGCACGACCGTGACATCGCGGGGTTTGTCGTACAGGCTGATCAGTACTTCCTTTTCCTCATAGCTGCCGAGGGCGAGGTTGCGCCAGATGGTGTCGTTGCGCGTGCGCAGGCGCAGACGAACGAACCCATCGCCCTTTTCACCGTTGCGCACGCGAACGCGTACCTGGTATGCGGTTTTCAGGCTGCCGGTTTTTACCTTCACGGCAGAGGCATGGGTGAGCTGATAGCCGGGAAACACGGTGCTGCCAAACCAGTCGTCGAAAAACCCGGAGAGGTCTTCATCGGTCATGGGCTGCAGCACATCGAGCAGGGTTTGCGCGTTCACGTTCTTACCGCGGTGCTGCGTGGTCAGTTCCACCGCCATCTTTCGCCAGGCTTTTTCACCAACGCGTTCGCGCAGCATTTTCAGCACGGGCGGCGCTTTGAAATCGACGGTGGCAAAGTACAGTTTGCCGTGTTCGCGCGGTGAAATAGCGCGCAGGGGCACACGCGTCAGCAGGCTGATCACGCTGTCGATGGATACGGCGTACAGGTTGCGGAACGCCCACTCGGAATCGAGCTGGCGCATGCGGTCGTTCCCGCTGATGCCCTGGCCGCGGCGATCCGGGAAAAAGGTATCCCATAGTCGCAACTGGCTCTGTTCGTAAAACTGCATCTCCAGAGCCCGGTAGAGCAGGGGATCGCGGATGTCGAGCTGGAAGTGCAGATAGTTTTTCAGTGGTGAATTGAGGGTGCCGTCAACCCAGAAATCTTTGGGGAAGAGCAACTCGAGCACTGTGCGGATGAACACGTCGCGTTTGATGCGCGCAGCAGAGTCATCCCGCCCGCGGCGGCGCTCGATTTTGCGGCGTTTTTCGATCTGCTTGTCCATTCTGCGTTTGAGAATGCGCAACTCGTCGATCATGACGACACCGGGCTGCAGCAGCACGTTGTTGATACCCGAGGCCGTGGGCCAGACCTGCATCTGCAGCGGCACTTCGACAAAGCTCAGGCGCTGCCACGGATAAGCGATGCCGGTGGTGGCCTCGAGGGTGACGAGAATTTCATCGATGACCTGGCGGCAGGTATCCGCCACCTCGCTGAACAGCTCCAGGTCCGGCATGTGCTCTTGCAGGAGATAGAGCTCGACTTCCGCAGCATCGAATTGCCAGGCGAGACGCCGATACGGGCCATAGTTGATCGAAAAACCCGGCACCGGTTTGGCAGACTCGAAGCGGATCACCTGCTCGCCGCCGCTGGTGCCGGTGTGCACAATGTCGCCCTGGCTGATGAACTGCACATCTGCCGGGCCGCGCACGCTCATGCCGGCGGTCGCAAAGGTGTGCGGCCGTCTGCGTGTGTGATCAAAACCCGAGGCCGGGCCGGGAATCGGATACCAGCCGGATTCGTGCGGCAGCACGCCGGCATCCCGGGACAGCCACGCGCTCAGATCGCCCTTGATCCACGGGCCGTTCTTCTTTCTGATTTTGCCGTCAAGCTCCGGCAGCCGGTCGAGCAGAAAGGCGTCCGCATCGATGGTGCCGTTGTACTGCACCGTGAGGGTATCACGGGCGCCCGGGTGCAGAAGTGCACCGTAATCGATGGTGAGCAGGTTGAATTCGTGCTCAAAAGCAAGCTCGCCGCGCGCGGCGGACTGCACTGCCGTGACCTGCAGTGCCGGATTCAGAGAGAAAATCAGCTCGCTGAAAGGAACGGCGGTACGGTTTTCCACGCGCATGGCCACGCTCGCCTGCAGGGGGCTGCCCGCCCGGGCAAAGCGGAGGTCAAACTCATAATGGCTGACAGCGACCTGAGGTTTGTCCAGCGCCTGCCGGTTCGCTGCCAGAGCTTTTTCCCGCCAGGCGCTGTGCTGCACGTGGTCTGAAATGAGCGTACCAGCGGGAATCAGGGCTGCGAGCAGAAACACGCCGGCCAGCACAGCGCTGAGCCGTTGCAGCAGCCGGGACTGGTGCAGTCTGGGGTAGCGCACCACAGCGGCGAACAGCATGAAACCGGCCAGGAAGAGAAAAAACAGCCTCTGCAGCAGCACGTCGCGGATATCGCCAAAACCGATGATGTCGCTGGTAAAGAGCGGCGTAAAAGAGGCGCTGAAGTCGAACAGGCCGAGATAATCGAACTGCAGCCAGAAAAAGACTGCGGCGCTGTAGCCCAGAGGCAGGAGAATCGCCACTACCTGGCTGCGCAGCAGGCTGATAAGGAAGAAAACCAGTGCGGTCATGAACAGCACAGCCGGAACGGTTACGATGATAAAATACACCAGAGCCGGTGTCAGGCTCAGGCCTGCCCCGGCAAAATACGCTTTGAACAACCGGCCGGTCATGGCCATGGCGATGAGCAGAATGTTGACCAGCAGCACGGCGCTGACGACGCCGAAATACTTACCGAGCACCAGCGCAAGGGTCGTTACCGGCCGTGACAACATGACCTGATCCAGCCGGGCGCTGGCCTCTGCTTTGTGAAAATGAGCAGCGACAAAGATGATCAGGATGACTTGCATGAACCCGAAGAAAAGCAGCGCCAGATAAACGTCGGCCCCCTTGATGAAAAATTCGGCCGGCGGCGTGCTGTCAATGATCACGGCCAGGGTGGGAGCGACGATAAAAAACAGGACCACAGCGATGCCGGCGCCGGCCAGAATCCAGAAGCGGGCCGTGCGGTACAGCATCATGCGTTCGTGCTGCGCGATGGTCAGAATATGTTCGAAAAATTTCAGCACAGACTTATCCTGACGCGGTTTGTGCACTTTGGTGCTGGTGCATGTGTTCTTCCATAAAATAGATGTAGGCATCTTCCAGATTGGCTGTTGTCTGCTGCATGCTGAACCGGGCCTGATATTCCCCGACAACGCGCATCTGCAAACGCCCGCCCGCCGGGATGGTCGAGATGATCTGCAGATGCTCTGCAACCTCGGCAAAATCACGCTCATCGCACTCCAGCAGCCAGACTTTTTCTGCAGCTTTGCGGGTGAGCTCCCCGGGGCTTCCGCGGAAAACGAGCCGGCCATGGGAGAGAATGGCGATGTCCTCGCACGTGCTCGAAATATCGCCGACGATGTGCGTGCTCAGGATGATGATCTTGTCGCGGCTGATTTCGGTCAGCAGGTTGCGGAAGCGGATGCGTTCTTCCGGGTCCAGCCCCACGGTCGGCTCATCGACGATCAGCAGCGCCGGATCGTGCACCAGCGCCTGGGCGATGCCGAGGCGGCGCAGCATGCCGCCGGAGTAGGTTTTTACCTTGCGGTCCCGCGCTGAAAGCAGGGAGACTTTTTCGAGCATGAGCATCACTCTGTCCTGTAGCTCGCTGCGCGGCACGCCGTTCAGGCGGGCGATGTAGCGCAGAAATTCCGCGCCGGTCAGTTGTGGATAGACACCGAAAAACTGCGGCAGGTAGCCGAGCCGGTTGCGCAGATACGCCCGTTCGCGCAGAATGTTGCGGCCGTCGAACGTAACGCGGCCTGAGTCCGGCAGCTCGAGGGTTGCGATGATTTTCATCAGCGTGCTCTTGCCTGCGCCGTTGGGGCCGAGCAGGCCGAACATGCCCGGTTTCAGCTCCAGTGTGATATCCTGCAAGGCCCGGACTCCCCCCGGCCATTGTTTGCTCAGCTTGTCGATTTTCAGGTGCATCTTTACCTGTGCTTGTGGGGTTGGATGAGCGTTTTATGCGCGTTCTTGCCACTGGCGGTACGTCACTCCGCCTGAGGGGTGGCGAGATAGATTGGCAGAACCGAAATTCCAGCTTAGACAACCCGGAGAAAAGATACAAGTTTTTCAGGCCGTAAATGAGGCGATTCCGGCCGGATTGCACCCGGGACAAACAAGTTGCATTTTACCGGTCGTTTGAATATACTACTGCCGCTTTTCCGGAATTGGGAAAAAGAATTCGCTTTTCAAAACAGTACGGAGCGCACAGTGGGTAGCGATGTGAGGAGCGTTCGTAGTGCACGCTTTAGCGTGCCTCTGTAAGTCGCAAATATTACCGTTGTTCAGGGATCTCATCGGAATGGGTGCGGGCTTTCAGGGCAGGTGGTATTTCGTTACGCTTGTGTACTGCCCCGCAGGAGCGATGTGACGAGATGAACGGAAAATTATGAATTTTTCAGACTAAAAAAGAAAAAAGCACACATGGCAGAATCAGACAAAATACGCGAATTGCGGGAGAAAAAAGCCCGGGCCCTTCTGGGCGGTGGCGAAGAACGTGTCGCAAAACAGCATGAAAAAGGCAAACTGACCGCCCGCGAGCGGCTGGAGCTTTTGCTCGATGAAGGCTCTTTTGAAGAACTGGATATGCTCAACCGCCACCGCTGCCGTGATTTCGGTCTCGATAAGATCAAATACCCCGGCGATGGCGTGGTGACCGGTTACGGCTATATCAACGGCCGGCTGGTCTATGTTTTCTCACAGGATTTCACCGTGTTCGGAGGCTCTCTGTCTGAGACCCACGCAGAGAAAATCTGCAAAATCATGGACATGGCGATGAAAAACGGCGCGCCGGTGATCGGCCTGAACGACTCCGGCGGCGCGCGAATTCAGGAGGGCGTGGTCAGTCTCGGGGCGTACGCGGAAATCTTCCTGCGCAACACTCTGGCCTCCGGGGTCGTGCCGCAAATATCGGCGATCCTCGGCCCCTGTGCCGGCGGCGCGGTGTACTCCCCGGCGATCACGGATTTTATCTTCATGGTTGAAAATACCAGCTACATGTTCGTCACCGGCCCGAATGTGGTGAAAACCGTGACCCATGAGGACATCAGCTCAGAGGAGCTCGGCGGTGCAGACACCCATGCCACGCGCAGCGGAGTTGCTCATTTTAAATATGCCAGCGAGATGGATGTGCTGGAAAATATCCGCACGCTGCTGAGTTTTCTGCCGCAAAACAACGCTGAAGACCCGCCCATGGCGCAGACGGATGACCCGGCAGACAGAATGGATCCGGAATTGAACACGCTGGTGCCGGAAAATCCCAACAAGCCGTACGACATGCGCGATATCATCCTGCGCGTGGTGGATGACCAGGACTTTTTTGAAGTGCACAAGGACTATGCGGAGAACATCGTCGTCGGCTTTGCCCGCCTGGCCGGCCGGCCCGTTGGCATCGTTGCCAACCAGCCCGGTGTGCTTGCCGGCGTGCTGGATATCAACTCATCGTTGAAAGGTGCGCGTTTCGTCCGATTTTGCGATGCATTCAATATTCCCCTGATTACATTTGTCGACGTTCCCGGATTTTTGCCGGGTACAGACCAGGAGTGGGGAGGAATCATCAAGCATGGGGCCAAGTTGCTCTATGCCTATTGCGAGGCCACGGTTCCGAAAATCACGGTCATCACCCGCAAAGCCTATGGCGGCGCCTACGATGTGATGAGTTCAAAACACATCCGCGGCGATATCAACTACGCCTGGCCGAGCGCTGAGATCGCAGTGATGGGCCCGAAGGGAGCTGTGGAGATCATTTTCCGCAAGGAAATACAGGCCGCCAAAGACCGGGAAGCCGCGCTGGAACAAAAAATCGCAGAGTATCGCGAGCGTTTCGCCAATCCCTACCTTGCGGCAGACCGGGGCTACATCGATGATGTCATCGAACCGCTGCAAACCCGGCCAAAACTGATTTCCGCGCTGAAGATGCTCGAGAACAAGGTTGATTCCAATCCCCGGAAAAAACATGGGAATATTCCTCTGTGAGGAGAAAAAGGAACGGGGTTCACGATGCAATACCAAACCGAAGAGCGGGGTACGGTCCACATTTTCGCTATCCACGAAAAGCGGATTGACTCCCGGGTCGCACCGGATCTCAAAAAAGAACTGCTGTTGCTGCTGCAGAACCAGCCGCCCAATATTCTGATCGATCTCGGTGCGGTTGAGTACATCGACAGCAGCGGGCTGGGCGCTATTCTGCTCGGTATCCGGCAATCGCGCGAAAATGGCGGCGATATCAAGCTGGCCAATCTCAACAGCCGCGTTCTCAGTCTGATCAAAATAGCCAAGCTCGACGACGTCATCGAATCTTATGATAATCTCGATGAAGCGGTTTCCAGCTTCAACGGGTGAAAATCGAAAATAAGACAGTATGCCTGAAATAAAAAAGATTTTGATCGCCAACCGTGGCGAGATTGCCGTGCGCATCATGCGTACCTGCCGCGAGTTGGGCATTGAAACCGTGGCGATCTATTCCGATGCGGATCGCACAGCTCTGCATGTCCGCCACGCTGACGAAGCCTGGTATGCCGGGCCGGCGCCGGCAAAGGACAGCTATCTGCAGCAGGACCGCATTCTCGATATCGCCCGGAAATCCGGCGCAGATGCCATCCATCCGGGATACGGCTTCCTGTCCGAGAATCCGGTCTTTGCCGGCAAGGTCGCAGACGCCGGGCTGATTTTCATCGGTCCTGCCGCGCAGGCTATGCGCGTGATGGGCGATAAAACCGAAGCGCGAAAAACCATGCAGGCAGCCGGTGTACCGATCGTCCCGGGCACCGCGCAGCCCCTGGCCTCGGCCGGGGAAGCTGCTGAAGTAGCTGCCGAAGTC
>DRLW01000379.1 GCA_011375275.1 Bacteroidota bacterium | reverse complement strand
GGCGGCATTTCGCTGCGCTTGTGGAATGCCGCGGGAGCGGCAAAAGGGACGTCACACCGCAGGAGCGGTGTGACGAGAAGAAATTAGCCTCTCGGAAAGGTGGCGTGCGCGCAAAAATGGCCAAACTCCAGGTCACACCGCGGGAGCGGTGTGACGAGAGGCGGACCTACCGGAAAATTTTCCTTACTGCATCAAAATCATCTTTCGGCTCAACACCGTGCCGGCTGCCTCGAGACGGTAGAGATACACGCCGCTGGCGACTTTTTGTCCGGCATCATCACGGGCATCCCAGAGAATGCGGTATGTTCCGGCCGGATGAGTGCCGCGCACCAAAGTACGCACCAGCCTGCCGCGGGAATCGTAAACCAGAAGTGAAATTTCACCACTCTGCGGCAGTTCATACTCGATCTGGGTGCTCGGGTTAAATGGGTTGGGATAATTTTGCTTCAGGCTGATGGTTTTCGGCATACGTGCCGGGTCTGTAACCGATACCGCCTGCAACAGGGTAAAGCTCGCAGCCGAGCGCGCGGGCCGTTTGCTGCCGTCAGAGCTGACAGCAAAGACACGCCAGTAGTAGGTCGCTGAAGGATTGGGTTCCGGGAAAAAGGCTTTGGCCGGGAACACCAGCAACGTATCCTGCAGCAACTTGTTCTGCAGCAGGACTGTCGTAAACGAATCGCTGCGGCTCACTTCCCAGGTATAGGTAACGACATCCCCCTGGTCAGGATCGACGCTCTTCTCCCAGATAAATTCGATCTGCTGCGGAACACCGGTATAGAACAGACCGACCGGGGCAACCAGTGAAAACGGCTTCGGAGGGTCTGGTTCTGCGGTGACCGTCAGACGGATGCGCGTCGAGTCGGCATATTCACCATCCGAAACCTTCAGCCAGAACCTTTCGCTGCCATACCAGTCCGGATCACCGAACAGGGCCAGCCCTTCTGCGTCATTGTAGGACACGTTTATGTTGACCGCACCGGGCAGGGTATATTCCAGCTCACCCAGGGCATTGTCCGGATCGATGATCATGTTCGCCAGTTCCTCCGGCGTGAACAGCATCGAATCATCCTCAGCGATAGTATAGTTGGTGAATCCGGCGATCGCCGGCGGATCATTGATCCCGATGACGGCAAACTTGGCGATACTCGCCGCTGATTTCCCACCCGGGTCTGTGGCCGTAAATGTGATAAACTCACTGCCGACCCACTCGCTGTCCGGTGGAGCAATCGTGGCGATTCTTGCAGCATCGATGCGGACGATGAGAGAACGGTTGCCGCTGGCTGTCCAGGTTATTTCATTGTCAGGATTATCTTTATCCGTGACATATTGATTCAGATCGATGGCTGCAAAAGACTGATTCTCCTGTATGGTCTGTCCCGGGATACTGGACACCTCGGGTGGATCGTTGAAAGCTACCGAGGTATAGGTCACCTGCTGGGAATCTGATTCGCCGAGCGGATCGGTCACCGTGTACGTGACCGTCTCTGAGCCGGCCCAGTCTGAATTGGGCTTACCAATCGTCGCCACACGGTTGCTGATCGTGATGGTGAGCTGGCTGGTACCTGAGACAGTCCAGACGAGGGCGCTTTTCGGGTTATCTGCATCGGTGACGTAATTATCGAGAAAAACCTGCGCAAAGGGTACGCCTTCATCCACGGTCTGGTCTGGTATTTTGCTGATCTGGGGCGGATCGTTGACTTCCAGCACCGTGCATTTCACCGTCGTGGTATCCCGCTGCGAGGTCGGGTCTGTAGCCACAAAACTGATGATCTCGACGCCGGACCACTCAGGATCGATGGGTGAGATCGTCGCCTGCCGGTTCTGCACCGTGACGTTGAGGTTGAAATTCCCGAAAAACGTCCAGGTGATTTCACTGTCTGCGTTGTTTGGATCCGTGACATAATCGTCGAGATTGAGCACCGGGAACGTCATGCCCTCATCGACCTGCTGATCCGGAATCGCGGAGGTGACCGGCGCTCCGGTGCCAACAGTAATTTCCGCGGTATCAGTACTGCTGTCGCCATCGTCATCGGTGGCACGCAGACGGACAGTATAGGTGCCCAGTTCCGAATAGGTCACCGTCACCTGCTTGCCATTTTTCTCATACGTGCCGTTATCGTCCAAATCCCAGGCATAGGTGATGGTATCATCGCTGCTGGGGTCGGTGGCGCTTCCGGTCAAAGTCACCGGTTCATTGCGCACGCCGACGTACGGCCCGCCGGCATCGGCTGTGGGAGCAACATTGAGCACGGTGATCGAAAACGTGCCCGAGCCCGTGCCGCCATCGTCATCCGTCGCTGTCGCGGTGACGGTAAAAAAGCCGTTGTCGGTAAACGTATGCGTGACGTTGGTACCACTCGCACTGGTGCCATCGCCAAAGTCCCAGCTCACAGTCTGCGTGTCGGCACCCGGGTCCGTAACCGTTGCTGTAAAAGAGACCTCTGTCCCTTCGTTTACCGGCGTGGCGCCTGTAACGCTGACCGAAGGATTGACGTTGTTCACAGTAATACTGAATGATTGCGTCGCAACCATATCCTCGTTGTCGGTCACACGCAATACGGCCGTGGCAGAGTAGTCGTCGGCGAATGTTTTTTGAAATGTCGGGCTGGCGGTGGAGTCATCGTAAACACCGTCGCCGTCCCAGTCCCAGGCGTATTGCACGATGGTGCCATCATCTGTGGAAGCAGAAGCGTCGAAGGTGATCGGCGTGCCTTCGGAACCGGTATATGGCCCGCCGGCGTTGGCAGTCGGAGGATCGCCGATGAGCTGAATCCAGCGCAGGCGTACGGAGCCGAAAGATTCATAGACGAGATAAAACCGGTTTTTATAAGCCCGCAGAACGGGTTTATCCCGCCCTTCGGTATGCTGGCCCGGATTGGGCGCTCCGCCGGATTGGCTGGCGAGATTGGTCGGCTCGCTGAATGTCGCTCCGGCATCCTTGGAAATACGTGCCCGCAACTGACCGCCACTGGTAACCTGATAGGCGATGACGACGAATTTACCATCGTCGCTCGCAGCGCCGGTTCCGATGCCAACGCCGATCCCCTCATCACCGGGCCAGATTGTTAGCTCACCATTGCCGGTGATCCGTTTATCAAAAACCGTCGCGCCGTTTTCGCGGCGCTCATAGCGGATAGAAGGATTCCCGCCGGTCTCTGTATCTGCCCGTGCTCCGTAAATAAAATGCACATTCCCCGAGCGGTCAGCGAAGACATTCGGGCTGCCGGCGCGGCTGGTAACGGTATTCTCCTCCAATTTCTGAGGCCCGACAAAGCTGTCGCCATTATTGCCGGAACGGAAATAAATCACCCGATTGCCGGACTGATCCGGATTGCCCAAAACAATATGCACGTTCGTGCGGTCATAGACATCGATTTCGACATGATCATCCGGCCGGTAGGGAGAAAGCGTGGTTTCGAGCTGGATGTTGCCATTTCGGATCCGATAGTAGCGGGCGCTCGAGTTAGGGATATCATCACCATCCATCTGCCCGCGGATGATATGCACATCGTTGTCATCATCGATGGCCATGCGCACAGCATAGCCGCGGACGATATCCGAGGATAACAACAGCGGAGTCGTCCACGTGCTGCCGGTATTATACGTGTACCAGAGGTCGAAGCGCGGATGTCCCGCCGGCGTATCGCCGAGGTATTGCGGCCAGACGATGTGCGGCCGGCCAAAGGTATCGGCTGCAACCGTGGCACGGCCGTAAAATCCCCCCATCTTGCCCGTGGCGCTGCCAAAAGGCAGGTCCTGCTGATCGAGCACATTGGTGTCCTTGTCGAGGCGCATGTAGGTGACTTTGTTGTCCATGATCACCACATGCAGATTACCATTGCGACGGTCAACCGCGATATCCGGTGAGTCGCCCGGCGCCAGCGTGATGGTTTCTGACCATTGCTGGGCCATCCCCATCCCAGGAATCAGCATGCTGAGGGCCATGACGCGAAAACTGCGTTTGAGAAACGTGTTCATTCTGGTCCTTTCATAGGCGTGATGCGGTTCATAAAATTAAAAGTTTTTTATCATCAAAAGGTAGTCTGCTTGTCCTGCCAGCCCGATCTATTGTGCGGATGAACAGTTTGCACACAGCGATTGGAATAACTGAAAATTGGTGCGGCAGGATATATTCTTATAATATTCTGATAAAATTGTAGTTACGCTGGTTTTTTTCTAAACTTCATGAGTTTTTCAGGCTATAAAGTATCGGCTGGCTCCGCCGGTTTGATAACCATCCGGCAGAGAAAGAATCCATGGCAGCGTGCCGAGGTGTTTGGAGGCTGGTGTCCGGCCGTCCCTGGTGCATCGGGTCATTCCTTTTACGGGTGACAACAAGGATACGCGACCTTCTCATTTCCATC
>DRLW01000378.1 GCA_011375275.1 Bacteroidota bacterium | reverse complement strand
GTTTCTCACGCAGGCGATCACTCATCACTTTCAGCTCATCAACGCTGTCAGCGGAGACTTCGGCAGCGACAAAGCGGATACCATCCACGCTGCGGGCTTTGCCTGCCAGTGCTTCCACCTCGCTCTGCGCTGCGAGGCGGCGCATCTCGTGTAACCGTTTTTCCAACTCTTTTTTCTGATTGAGCAGCTCGAGAACTTTAGCCGGCAGCTCATCGCGCTGGCACTGCAACAGCTGCCGCAGCTCTTCTTCTATGCGCCGGTCTGCGCGCATCAACTCCACGGCTGATGAGCCGGTCACGGCCTCGAGTCTGCGGATGCCGGCAGCCGCGCTGGACTCGCCCAGCAGGCGGAACGTGCCCGCCTCACCGGTATGATGCAAATGCGTGCCACCGCACAGCTCAAGGCTGTAATCACCGATTTTGACCACGCGTACCACCTCGCCGTACTTCTCCTCAAAAATCGCCATCGCGCCCATTTTGCGGGCCTCGACATAAGAGGTCGTGAACGTCTCCACCTCGATATCTGAACGGACTTTCTCGTTGACAATGCCCTCGACATCTTCCAAAAGTGCGGAATCGAACTTCTGAAAATGGGTGACATCAAAACGCAACCTGTCCGGTGCGACCAGGCTGCCGGCCTGGCTGATATGTGATCCGGCGAGATCGCGCAACGCTTTGTGCAACAGGTGGGTGGCGGTATGGTTGCGCGCTGTATCCATCCGCGCCTGACGATCGACACGGGCGACGACCCTGGGAGCTTCGATCTGTTCTCCCTCGATCAGCCTTCCAACATGCACGATATGCGAGCCCGCTTTGCGGGTAGTGAGCACCTCGATCTTGAAACCATCCCCCTCGATCAGGCCACGGTCTCCGACCTGCCCGCCCGATTCTGCATAAAACGGTGTGTCCGCCAGGGTCAGCAGCACCTGGCCGTCGTCATAATGGATAGAGCGAATCTCGGTCTCGGCCTCGAGGTCCGTATAGCCGATAAAGCGCGACTGCTCGCCCGTGCTCAAACTCTGCCACTCTTCTGGCGCGTGTTCGACCTGGAGCTCCCATTTTCCGGCCTCGCGGGCACGCTTGCGCTGTTCAGCCATGGCTTTTTCAAACCCGGCATGGTCGATGGTCAACCCCTGCTCGCGCGCCATCAGCTCGGTGAGATCGAGGGGGAACCCATAGGTGTCGTACAGTTTAAATGCCTCCTCACCGGGGATTTCCGTGCCGCCCTTTTTACGCACCGCCGCCTGGATACTCTCGAACTTCTCGATCCCGCGATCGAGAGTGGTGTTGAAACTCTCTTCCTCGCCTTTGAGAACCATGGCGATATACTCTGCCTTGTCGAGCAATTCCGGAAAGACATCACCCATGATGTCACCGAGAACTGGCACCAGTTTGTAAACGAACGGCTCGTGCATACCCAGAGTTCGGCCGAAACGGGCAGCGCGGCGCAAAATACGCCGCAGCACATAGCCCCGGCCTTCGTTGGAGGGCACGGCTCCATCCGCGATGGCGAAACTCAGCGTGCGGATGTGGTCCGAGATAACACGGTGGGCCATGCCTTTTTCGTCGTTGCTGTAGGCGACGCCAGACATCTGCTCGATCGTGCTGATCAGTGGAGTGAAAATTTCCGTGTCATAGTTCGATGCTTTTTTCTGCAGCACTGCGACGATGCGTTCGAAGCCCATGCCGGTATCGACATGCTTGGCCGGCAGCGGCCGCAGCGAGCCATCTTTCTCGCGATTGTACTGAATGAAGACCAGATTCCAGATTTCGATCACACGCGGATCATCTGCATTGACCAGATGCCCGCCCGAGCCGTCGGGCGTGGTGTCGATGTGGATTTCCGAGCACGGGCCACAGGGGCCGGTTTCACCCATTTCCCAGAAGTTGTCTTTTTTGCCGAAACGCAGGATGTGCGAAGGATCGATAGACGTGACCTCTTTCCAGAGATTTTCCGCCTCGATGTCCGGCTCCAGACCATCGCCCTCATCTCCGGCAAATACTGTGGCATACAGCCGCTCCGGGGGAATGCCCCAGACCTTTGTCAGCAGTTCCCAGGCCCATTCGATGGCTTCTTTTTTGAAATAATCACCGAAGGACCAGTTGCCGAGCATCTCGAAAAACGTGTGGTGATAGGTATCAAAGCCCACGTCTTCGAGGTCGTTGTGCTTGCCGCTGACGCGGATACACTTCTGTGTGTCCGCCGCTCGTGGATGGTCCGGCTTTTCCAGTCCGATAAAGATGTTTTTAAACTGGTTCATCCCCGCGTTGGTGAACAGCAAGGTTGGGTCATCCTGTGGGACGACCGGTGAGCTGGGGACAATTTTATGGTCTTTTTCACGAAAAAATTCGAGAAAACTACGACGTACTTCAGCTGCTTTCATGGTTGAACCTGTTTACCGATTTGAGTGTGTAGTCCGCGGTGTATTCGACCCCGACGATCACGGTGTAGCGAGACTGCGTGAGCCGATCGGGTAAAAAAACCTACCAAATGGATATATATCCCGTTCTTACCGGGTGCGTAATTAAACTCCGGGCAGAAGGCGACCTCGGGGACGGCAGGAAATCCTGGCAGGAACAGCAAATCTCTCAAGGCAGGGAATTGTGTTCATCCGTGAACCCGTGTTCTTCCGTTGTGTCGAACAGGCCATCCGGGTCATCCTCGATGACAGCACGGATGGCTTCGCGGGAGAATCCTCGTGCCACCAGTGCTCTGGCCATTTTCTCCCGGGCTTTATGAGCTGGCTGCCCGCGCAGTTGTTTTTTCTTCTTTGCATAAAGTTGCATCGCCAGCTCGCGTTCTACGCTCTCCTCAGCAAAACTCTCGGACAGCACCTTTTCGCACAACTCATCCGGGATGCCCTTCTGCTGCAGTTCGCGCAGGAGTAGTTTTCTGCCCATCGGGCGAACCTGCAAACGCGAACGGACATAGTCGCGGGCAACCTGCAGGTCGTTGAGATAGCCGGCAGCGCTGAGTTTATCCAGCACCCTGGCAATCAGCGCATCTGCAAACTCATAGCGCCGGAGTTTGTGCTCGAGCTCCCGCCGGGAATGCGCCCTGCCGCTGAGCAGTTGCCAGGCCTTATTTTCAGCGAGCTTGTACTCTTCGTCTAAAAGTATCCGCCGGAGACGCTCATCATCGACCTCCTCACCGATACGGATACCGTACTGCACACAAAGCTCTGCGCTGAGGCCAAAGGCAAACTCGCCATCGATAAAAACCGAAACACGGGAGGGATAACGTTTCTGCGTTTTGATGTCCGTCACCCTGCCCGCAGCGGGTAAGTCGCTGTTTTTATCCCGCCCGCGCACGATATTTATCCCTGTTGTGCGGCTTCGGTTTCATCGCTGCTTTTCTGCGAACTCAAGCCGAGCTCTTCGCGCACTTTGCTCTCAATTTCCGACCGGACATCCGGGTTATCCTGCAAAAAGCGCTTGGCGTTTTCACGCCCCTGTCCGAGGCGCTCATCACCATAGGAAAACCAGGTGCCGCTTTTCTCGATAATTTTGTTTTTCACCGCCAGGTCGATGAGATCACCCTCTGAGGAAATGCCGGTGCCATACATGATGTCAAACTCGGCCTCACGGAACGGGGGGGCCACTTTGTTTTTCACCACCTTGCAGCGCGTTCTGTTGCCGACGATCTGGTCTCCCTGTTTGATACTGGCGATGCGGCGGATGTCGATGCGCACGGAGGCATAAAACTTGAGCGCCCGCCCGCCCGTAGTCGTCTCCGGGTTGCCGAAAAGTACTCCGAGTTTCTCGCGAATCTGGTTGATAAAGATCACCGTCGTATGCGATTTGCTGATGGCGCCGGCGAGCTTGCGCATTGCCTGGCTCATCAACCGTGCCTGCAGCCCCATCTGCGCATCCCCCATATCGCCTTCGATTTCTGCTTTCGGCACCAGCGCGGCCACCGAATCCACGACGATGATGTCCAGCGCACCGCTGCGTACCAGCGTCTCGGTGATTTCCAGCGCCTGCTCACCGGTATCTGGCTGAGAGATCAGCAAGTTATCGGTATCTACACCCAGCTTACCGGCATAGACCGCATCCAGCGCGTGCTCAGCGTCGATAAACGCTGCCAGGCCTCCGGCCTTCTGAGCCTCTGCGATGATGTGCAGGGTCAGCGTCGTCTTTCCGCTCGACTCCGGGCCATACACCTCGATGATCCGCCCGCGGGGAACGCCCCCGATCCCCAGTGCGGCATCCAGGGACAGACTGCCGGTCGGAATCGCCTCGACGGAGACAAGCGCCCCCTCTGCGCCAAGGCGCATGATGGACCCTTTGCCAAACTGACTGTCGATCTGGGTTATGGCCAGATCCAGAGCTTTGAGTTTTTCATTTTTTTCTGACACGTTTCTTCCCGCCTTTTATGTTGAGTGTAGCATGATTTTATCAATCGGTGTATAGACCGGGCCACCAGGGCGCAGATCGCTGCGCATGAGTACCAGGGTTGCGCACGGCAACTCGTAACTGCTGAAAGGCTGCTGCAAAAGGGCCTGCATGGTCTTTTCGCCGCCCTGCTTCACGCGGCCGAGGGTCAGGTGCGGTTTGAATGGCCTGTTTTCTGCCGCGACGCCGAATGCAACCATCCCTTTGTCGATGCGCGCGGCCAGATTTCGTGCAACCGGTGGTGTCATGCTGGAACCAGCCCACAACACCCGCGGGCGCTTTTGATTCGGAAACGCGCCAAGCCGGTCAATGGAGATGCTGAATCGCGGAGTTGCCCCGGCGATCTCACGCAAAAGCGCGGAGACCTCCGCGAGTTCCCTGCGCGGCACCTCACCCAAAAACTTCACGGTCAGATGTATGTTTTCCGGGCGAACCCAACTGACCCGTTCGCCGGCACCTTTCGCGGCTGAAATGACAGCTCCAAGCGCCTCGCGCAGCTCCTGCGGAATTTCAAAGCACACAAACGCGCGGATGGTTTCTCTGCTCATCGATCGACGAGTACCTGATATAAGAGATGCAGAGCAGCCTGTGCGCTGCGTTCGCGGTTGATCGTCCGGTCTTTGCCGAACTGTCTGCGTTTGACCTCCACGCCGCCGGGATGCGCCAAACCGATAAAGACCAGGCCAACCGGTTTTTCCTCAGTGCCACCCGTGGGCCCGGCAATGCCGGTAATGCTCAACGCATAATCTGCCCGCATTTTCTCACGCACGCCAACAGCCATTTCCCGCGCCGTCTCCTCGCTGACGGCACCATATTTTTCCAGCGTGTCCGGCGCAACGCCAAGCAGGGCTATTTTCTGCTCATTGCTGTACGCAACCACGCCGCCGGTAAAATAGGCCGAACTGCCGGGAATATCGGTAATCCGCCGGGCGATCAGCCCGCCGGTGCAGGATTCTGCAAGTGCCAGCCGTAACTTATCTTTTGCCAGCATGCTGCCAATCGCTGCCTCGATGAGATCATCACCCGTGCCAAAGATGT
>DRLW01000377.1 GCA_011375275.1 Bacteroidota bacterium | reverse complement strand
GCAGCAAAAGAAGCTGTTTGCATGGCTTGCTACATTCAATTTTCATTTCAGTATCTGCCTGCAGAATACCTGGTTTTCCCGTATTCACAGCCCTGGTCTGATGCCGGCTTCCACCGCAAAGGCGCGAAGAATGCTGAAGTATTCTGGTTATCCACTTAACTCAGCACTGTTGCATCTTTTCTGCCAGTCCGCCAGAGCACCGCACATGCCTACACCAGAACCGTCATTCCGGTTTCCCCGCAGGGGAAGACCGGAATCTCCCAGACTCGGGCACATGCCAGAAAAGATGAGATTCCGGCACTGCTCTGCGCTTGGCCGGAATGACAGATGTCTGTGTCCGGCCAGGCCCGGTTTGCTGAGTTAACTGGATACCCTGACTGAAGTATCGAAAAAATCAGGACCAGCAACTCTTTACGTTTCAGCTTGTTTTGCTTGGCGGTCTTGGCGTCTTGGCGGTTCAAAAAAAATGCACAGATACTCAGAGCCTTAGCCGAGGTCTGGGTTCACCACGAAGGCCACAAAGAGCGCGAAGAATATTGAAATGTCGAAAAAATCAAGACCAGCAATTTCAGGCATTTCTCCTTGTTTTTCTTCGTGTCCATCTTGCACTTCGTGGTTCAAAAAAATGCATAAATGACATTCAAGTTCAATAGCCAGAACGTTTCATCGTTTCTGGTATGGGAAAAACATCTGGATGTTCCGTTGTCCCAGCTTTTGTCCGAGGCAAGGTTTCCCCGCAAAGGCGCGAAGAGCGCGAAGGATGTTGAAGTGTCGAAAAAATCAGTACAGCAACTCTTTACGTTTCAGCTTGTTTTTCTTCGCGGTCTTGGCGTCTTGGCGGTTCAAAAAAAATGCATCCCTCATCTGGTTACGAGACAGATAAGATCGCATTTCTCGGTGTACAGAACAATCTTTTTCGCACCCACGGTTGCGGATACACCAGTTCAGCGGGCACTATTCAGCCGAAAACAGGTTTGGCATTTTATCTCAGTTCAGCGCGGTATTAATTGACATAACAGCAAAAAATACCTATATTTGCCAATTCAAATTCATGGCTGCTACCCAGCCGGTGGAACGCGTTGCAGACACGCGCACGGCCACTCTCCGCCGGCCCCGGATTATCTCATCAAAACTGCACATCATTTCTTGCAGGAAATCCTGTTCCGGGGGCAGTCTTTCCATTCCGTTCCCACGTGCTCACAAGGCTGACCATGAAGATTCTTCACTTTGCCGATCTTCATCTCAACATACCCTTTACAGGCAGCTACTTTCCAGCACAAGTTGCCCGTGCATGCCGCACACGCCTGCGTAAAACCCTGCACGAACTGCTCAATCTCGCCGCTGCCGAGGAAGTCGATGCAGTCACCATAGGCGGCGATTTATTTGAGGCAGACCGGCTGACACGTGATACTGTTGAATTCCTTCTGAGCAGTTTTGAGCAACTGTCTCCGATTCCGATCTTTATCGCACCCGGAAATCACGATTATTACTCCCCTGTTTCGATTTATGCGCGCTATTCCTGGCCGGAAAACGTCTATATCTTCCGGCAGCGGCGGTTCCAACCCATCGAACTCAACGAAGAGATCGTACTTTGGGGTTTTGCACACAATGCCCCGGACGAACGCGACAACCCGTTTCACGGCTTCAAGGTGCCTTCCAACGGCAAGATCAATATCGCGCTGCTGCATGGTTCTGAAACGGGTAATTTCATCGAAAACCGGGCAGCACATGCGCCTTTTCAGGCCCATGAAATTCTGCTCTCCGGTTTTGATTTCGCTCTGCTCGGGCACTATCACAACGCCAGCACGCTCAAGGTGAATAAAAAAATCGCTATCTATCCCGGCAGCCCCCAGCCACTCTCCTTTGGCGAAGGCGGCGAGCACGGGGCAGCGCTCGTCGAGGTGCTGCGCGATGATATCCGTGTGCGCCCGGTCATCACCGCAACACAGTTTTTTTATACCTATACCGTTGACATGAGCACATTTAACGGCATGTCTGGCCTGGTTCCGGAAATCCGCAGTATCGCCGGGGATTCGCCTGATCGCGAAGCGGCTTTCTTGCGCCTGCACCTTACCGGGGTCATCCCCGAAGACACTCATCTCGATAAAGAGTTACTGCGCGAGCAGTTGCAGAACTATTTTGACTTTGTGCTGATCCGCGACACCACCCGTCCGGAAGCCTGGTACGAGGAATTACAGAACGAACCGACTGTTCGCGGCGCCTTTGTCAAACGTCTGAAAAAAATGATGGCTGAGGAAACAGACGATCGCGAACTGATTCTTGCGGCCATGCGCTATGGCCTGCAAGCTTTTGAGGATGAAAGAATCGATCTGACATGAGGATAGTCACATTACACATCGAGGGATTCGGCACGCTCAGCGAGGAAGATTTCGCTTTTGAACCCACTTTCAATCTGGTCTTCGGGCCAAACGAAGCCGGCAAATCAACCCTGCAGCAGGCCATACTCGCCATGTTGTACGGATTCTACTCCGGCGAGCGTATCACCAAAGCAGAGAAACAACTGCACGCCCGCTTCCGTCCCTGGCAGGGCGTGCACTATTCCGGTAAAATCGTCGTGGAACTGGATAATAACGTCCGCTACATGATCACCCGGGATTTCGATACACCGGAGCCGCAGACCCACATCTATGAAGCCAATACCGGCAAAGAAGTTACCGAGATGTTCCACCGCAAACGCCGCGGGTACGTCGGTTTTTGCGAACGGCTCACAGGCATGTCGCGTGCTGTTTTCGAGTCGGTATCCTGCGTGCGCCAGGGGCAACTGACGAAAATCTCCGGCTCCGAAGCTCAGGACATCGCCGACACCATCGTGCGCCTGGTCGACAGCGCATCGACAGATGTATCGGTCAAAAAAGCGCTGGAAAAAATCAGCGCGGCCATCCGCAACCTGGGCACGGACAAAAGCCGCTCCGGCCCTATTTACGCCGCCCGCACAGAGCTCAGCCGGTGCGAACAACTCATCCAGGAACGCACTGCCCTGGTCGAAACCCTGAGCAGTGACTACCAGGCCCTGACCGACCACCAGAGCCGGCTCGCTGCTCTCAAGCAGGAGAGTGAAACTCTGAGCGAAGAATTGCGGCACGCGGAATACTTTGCCTGTGTCGAATTACTCAACAAACACGCCGGACTGGCCCATCGCCGTGAGGTGCTCAACAAACGCCTGCACGAGCTCTCTCCCAACCAGAACATCAGCCCGGAAGATCACGACCTCGTCATCCGGCTGATGGAGGAACGCAAAATCTCTCTGCAACGCCGAAAACGCCTCAATGATGCCATTCAGCAACAAAATCTCCTGCGCGCTTCGGAGAAAGATTATATCGCCACCCTGCCTGTTGCAGAGTCGCTCTGGCTTTCGGACACCGTGCAACGGTTTGAAGATTATTTTCAGCAATGGCAGGATTTGCACGAAAAAACAGCCGAGGCCCGAGATCTTGAAGCAGAGCTCTCAGCCGGGCTGCGGGAGATGGGCTATGACAAAGAAGCTATCGAAGCGCTGAAATCGCTGTCACCGGCGACCCTCGAAGAGTTCGAGGCCATGACCAATGTGCTCGAAGAGAAAAAAAGCGACCTGAACGCACTGCAAAACCGGGCCGAGCTGCAAAAAAGCAACGCGCGCATCATACGTGCCGGCCTCGGTACGCTGCTTTCCGCCGCCTTTCTGGTCTATCTGCTCGCCATGCTGGTGCCGGATTTCAAAGCCTTCCTCGACAGCCACAGCCTGATCTCCAACACCCTGAATTTTATCACGATGATCATTGCCATCGTCTGGTTGTTTTTCGAAAGCATCGGCTATGTCAACCGGCTCAACGACCGCGACCGGAGCAGGCAGGTTATGGCGGCGATCGAGCTGCAGGAGCAGGAAATCCGCGATTCGCTGCAACCCTATGGCGTCAGCTCAACAGAGGCGCTCACGCGTTTATACATCCAGATCAACCGCCTGTCTGAAATCGACGCGGTGATGCAGAACCGGCTTGAGGACTTGAAGCAGCTCGAGGAACGCCTCTCCCCCCTGAGCGCGGCCTTTGGTTTCGAGATTCTCAACATCGAAACCCTGCAACGTATTGCAGAGACCCTGCAACGCGGTAAAGCAGCCCGTGAAAAAATTAGAGAGCTGGACAGAACGATCAGCGAGTATCAGGAAGAGCTGCGCCTGCTCAACCATCGCCTCGGCGAAATCGACAGCGAGCTGAAGTCGATTTTTGCCACCGCCGACCTGCAATCCGAATCGATTGCCGATGATGCGCAAGCCTTTCTGGCGCGCGTGCGTGAGGCTGAAGAATCTATCGAGCTGGAAAAAGAGCTGGCACAACTGCAGGAACTGGAAAAGGAAATGCTCGCAGGACGCAGGATCGAAGAAGTGCGGCACATGGCGGAAAAACTGCGCGAGGGGTTGCAGGACGAACGGGCTGAGACCATCCCGGAACGCACCGCGACGGTGCTGCAGGAACTGCTGCGCGAAAACAGAAGACAACAGCAAAAAATTGAAATCGAGATTGCAACGATCTCAGAGCGGATTTCAGAACGCGAATCACGCCTGCCGGATTTTTCTGAGCTGGAAGAAAACGCTGCCATAGCCCGGCGCCGCCTCGATGAGCTGATCCACAAACGCCAGGCCTTAGAGCTGGCCTATGAGACCCTGACCGATGTCGCCCAGAAAGCCCACAAAGAGTTCGCCCCACGGCTGGCCGGGATCGTCAGCAAACAGCTCACGCAGATTTCCGAAGGCCGCTACAAAGAGCTCTTCGTCGATCCGGAGCAGTTCCAGATACGCATCACACACGGCCGCGGCAAAACCCTCGTCCCCCTCGACTATCTCAGTCTCGGTACACAGGAGCAGGTTTATCTGATGCTGCGCTCGGCCGTTGCGCGCCTGCTGTCGGAAAACTCAGAGGCCATCCCCTTGCTGCTGGATGATCCTCTCGCACATGCTGATGAAGTCAGGCAAGGGCTAACCCTGAACCGCCTGCTCGAAATCGCTGAACAGCACCAGCTCATCTATTTTACCAAGGACAAAGGTATTATCGATGCTCTGGCAGAGATGAAAGCCGAGTACAACCTGATCACTCTGAACACCTCCCAACGCATCATGCCCCATCGCTGGGCAGCCGGCACTGCTTTCCGCCGCCTCTCCGACGAGGAATAACGCCCTTTTCATTTCCTTCTCTTTTTTGGGTTGCAGGTCGCATCCCCTCAGCGCCATGCCTGCTTGCCGGTCACGGCGAGTCTATGATCTGCTGCAGGGGGAGACGATTGGCGGATATTTTGCCGGATTCATGCAGTTCGCAGCATAAAAAAAGCCCGTCTCTGTGTGCACAGAACGGGCTGCTTGTCGGACAAATTTTTTGTATCAGCGGAACATTGCTTTGATGCTGCCCCAGGTTTGCCGGGCGCTGGAGATAGTCGGCGAGACGGATTCGATCTTCGACAAATTTTTCGTCCCGTCGCTGAACTCCGTTTTGATGCGATAATAATACGTCCGCCCACCCTCGGTGGTCTGCTTGAAAACCGTCTTGTCGATATATTCGTATTTGTGCGTCTGCTCCGGCGTCTTTTTCGCCGAGACATAGGCAACACGATTCAGAGCCGTCGCTGAAATTCCCCTCTGAATTTCGTAGCCTTTAATCTTTCCCTCGTCACCGGTTTCCCAGGTTACCGTCACCTGATTATAACCGGGATAAAGATTGAATTTTTTGATCACTGCATCAGCAAAAGCCAATGATGCTGCAACCAGAAAGATGCCTGAACAAATCCCTATTCTCACGTGTGCATATCTCCTGTTCCTGGTTGACCATAAAGGCTGTTTCATTCAAAACAACTCAAAAGTTAATGATGTTACTGCAAAAGTCAAGGTTTTTCATACCTGCGCTCCGCCTGTGTCACGGGCAGTTATGACATTTTTTTTGCTTTCCCTGGCGCACGGGAAATCGGGATATCCGAAAGATTTGACCTGGTACAGCGCATTGGTCAGGATATCCAGTTAACTCAGCCCGGCTGCCCCTTTTCCGCCAGTCTGTCTGAGCCTGATCCCGACATGACGACATGTAGCCGAAGTGGCAACACTTCGGGAGAAGTAGCCGAAGTGGCAACACTTCGGGCACACCGAACCTCGGAACTCTTGCGAGTTCCGCTACACGTGGGACAAAACATGCGCTCGTGCGCTGTATCCGTCCTGTGAACCCCACCTTTCTTCAACTCATCCTCGGCAAAAAGCACGAAATCTTAATCCCACAAACCAGAGGTGACCACTGACGGGCGCGGTAAACAGGCCAGCTCTGCCGGACATAGCATCCGGTATCTCCTTTTCACAGCGACTCACCTCCTGAAAACCCTGTGCCGACTTTTCACTTGCTTCTCGATTGCAGAGGTATTAGTATATCCGTCGCACGCTGAAAAATTCGTATTTCCGGAACATCGACATCTTAATCGACAACAAACATATCAACCCATGCAAGACGACAAATCCCAAAAAGATGCAGCCGTTTTCCATGTTGGCGACATAGCTGTCCTGGGAGACACTATTTTAGCGCCGATGGCCGGTTATTCCGACCAGCCGTACCGTTCTATCTGCCGCAAGCTCGGTTCAGCCATGAGTTACACCGAGTTTGTCTCGGCCGATGCACTCATCCGCGGGAACAAGAAAAGTCTGAAACTGCTGCGCTATCTCCCGGAGGAGCGGCCGCTGGTTTTTCAAATTTTCGGCAGCGATCCGCAGGTGATCCTCGAGGCTGCCAAACGCATTGCAGAGCTTGAACCGGACATCATCGATCTGAATATGGGCTGTTCTGTTCCCAAAGTATCCGGCCGCGGTGCTGGTGCAGGCCTCCTGCGTGATCCGGCGAAAATCGGCAAGATATTCAACATGCTCAGCCGCGAATTATCGCTACCGGTGACAGGGAAAATCCGCCTCGGCTGGGATGATTCCAGCAGGAACTACAGGGAGGTTGTCCGGGCCATGCAGGAAAACGGTGCCCGGCTTGTGGCTGTGCACGGCCGCACCAAAGTGCAGGCTT
>DRLW01000376.1 GCA_011375275.1 Bacteroidota bacterium | reverse complement strand
CTGCTGTGCCATGCTTCGCATCAGAGCCTGCGTCACTGGGTGTGTGACCCATGCTATGCCGGGCTGTGTGCTTTGCCTCCGGCCGGGCAAAGGGATATCCGGCTTGGGAACGGCCGGGTTTTGCCTGTATTCAGCCGCTGGCTTTTCGATGACCCGGTGCAGAAGCTGATCCACGCTTTGAAATATGCCCGGCACTTTTCCCTTGCCGGCCAGTTGGGCGAAGAACTCGCCCGCCGATTCGGGCCGGCCGGATGGGATATGCAGGGCTGCACCCTGGTACCGGTGCCGTTGCATAAGCGCAGGTTGGAAGAGCGCGGTTTCAATCAAAGTGAAAAGCTCGCCCGGGCAATTGCAAAGAAAACAGACCCGCGCCTGAAGGTTGTGCCGCTGGTCCGCCGGGTGCGATATACCCAGTCGCAGACGCAACTGAGCAGTGAACAGCGGCAGCAGAATGTTGCCGGTGCGTTTGCCCTCAGCCGCATGCGGAGAAAGCAGGTGGCGGGTGCGCGCCTCGTTCTCGTCGATGATGTGCTGACAACCGGGGCGACGCTGCAGGCATGCGCGCACATACTGCTCGACTCCGGCGCCGCAGAAGTCCGGGCCATCACCATAGCCAGAGCGCATGCCTGATGAGCGTTTCCTGTGCGCAAGGGCATGGGAAAAAAACATCTCAGGCCAGGAATTAACCTTGACATTTAAGGGGTTTTGTGCTATAATTCAAATTCTGTTTTATTTCGGTATTGTGGTTTTTCAGGTTAGATGTGAGGTGTGGCTTTTACGCTCTGGCCCCAAAGCACCTTGCTGTCAGGTTTAAGCAAACAAACGGGATGACTCGTGCCAAGAATTGGACTGATAACCAGTGGTGGTGATTGCCCCGGGTTGAACGCTGCGATTCGCGCTGTGACGCGCCAGCTTATCAACAAATATGATGCTGAAGTTATCGGTATCCGCAATGGATTCAGCGGACTGGTCGAGGGCAGCTTTGAGCCGGTCAGCCTGTACTCAGTATCAGGTATATTACCGCGTGGCGGCACCATACTGGGCACCTCCCGCATCGATCCACTGGCCGATCCCAGGGCGATAGACGATATCAAAAGCCATCTCGATCGCTATGAAATCGATGCCATGGTTGTCATCGGAGACCGCGATGCGATCGATGTTTCTCACAAGCTGACCAAGCATGGCCTGAACATCGTCTGCATACCCGCGACGATCGATAACGACATTGCAGAAACCGGGATGTGTTTCGGGTTCAGTACCGCCGTCAAAATTGCCACAGAGGCGATCGATCGGCTGCACTCGACGGCAGATTCTCATCACCGTGTCATGGTTGTAGAAGTGATGGGGCGGGAAACCGGCTGGATTGCTACCTATGCAGGCCTGGCCGGTGGCGCTGATATTATTCTCATCCCGGAAATCGATACCTCGATCGATGAAATTTGTTCTTTGATTACCAAACGCCACGCGCGCAGAAGCTTCAGTATCGTGGTCGTCGCCGAAGGAGCCAATCCGGTAGGTGTCGAACGGCTCAAAGCCAGGGATGAAGAGATCAGCCACCAGCACGGGGTTGGAGAGTGTGTTGCCAGAGAAATTGAAAAACGCACGGAAGTGGAAACGCGCATCGCTGTTCTCGGGCATATTCAGCGTGGCGGCACGCCGACTTCGGCAGACCGGATTCTGGCAACGCGTCTCGGTGTCAAAGCGGCCGATTTTGTCGTCAGCGGTGAGTACAACGTCCTCGTCGGTTTGCGCGATGCCAGGGTTCGCAGCATGTCACTGGATACCGTAGCCGGCCGGGTTAAGAAAGTCGATCCCGATATGTACGAAATCGCCTCGGTCTTTTTCGGATAATAGCCGCGGCAGGAAGGGAGTAGCACAGGATATGGCAAGACGGATCATCATTGCGGGAAACTGGAAAATGCACAAAACTCCCGCGGAAACCCTGCGCCTGTTGAACGGTTTAAAGGTTCGGGCGGTCAATATCTCCAATGTTGAAATGGTGGTATGCCCGACGTTCGTCTCTCTCACTATCGCTGCCGAAGCATTGAAAGACTCGCGCATAGTTCTCGGTGCGCAAAATATGTTCTGGGAAACCGAAGGCGCCTATACCGGTGAAATTTCGGCGCCGATGCTGAAAGATGCAGGTTGTACGTACGTTATTTTGGGCCATTCGGAGCGACGCCAGTATTTCGGCGAAACAGATGAGACGGTCAACAAGCGTATGCATCGTGCTCTTGCCGAAGGCCTGAAGCCGATTATGTGTATCGGCGAAACCTTGCAGGAACGCGAGGACAACCGGATGTTCGAAGTCCTCGAACGCCAGGTTACCGGTGGTCTGGCCGGAATATCAGCCGGGCAGATGGCCGATGTCGTGCTGGCGTATGAGCCGGTTTGGGCAATCGGTACCGGCAAAACCGCGACGCCGGAACAGGCGGATGAAGCGCATGCCTACATCCGTGGCCTGATCGCAAAAGCATACGGAGATACCGTTGCAAGCGCCATCCGTATTCAGTACGGTGGTAGTGTAAAACCCGGAAATGCAGCGGAGTTATTGAGCAAAGATAATATCGACGGTGCCCTCGTTGGAGGGGCCAGTCTGGATGCAGAGAGTTTTATCGCAATTATCAAAGCTGCCGAGTGATGGCAGTACAAGCTAAGGTGATATGAAATTATGTATACGCTGATCTTGATTCTTTTTTTGATAGTCTGTATTTTAATGACTATTACTATCCTGATGCAATCCAGCAAAGGCGGTGGGCTGGCAGG
>DRLW01000375.1 GCA_011375275.1 Bacteroidota bacterium | reverse complement strand
CTTGTGGGTTGCGCGACGAGAATAATGTGATATAATCTATTGTAAATTAACAAATTGACACAACTATACTCAGAGTACCCGGCCAACACAGCTAACCGTACCTGGTCCAGATTTCGACATCTGCCATCCCGCCAAAGCGAAGCGATGTGCCGGGATATGGGTGGCTCCTCAACCACAGGTAACGCGCAGTTCCCCGGTTCATCCCTTCTGCAACCTATTGCGATAAGCGCAACATCGCATAGCACCCGCCAAAGCCCCTCCATCACCAAAGCACAAAAACCGTATTTTTTTCTTGCAAAATCACAGCCGTTTAACTATGATGACAAACATTCGCTGCAAACCGATGCGACGTCCATTCCTCCCCTGACAACAGCACGTGCCTGCGCCAGAACCGTCATTCCGGTTTCCGCGCAGCGGAAGACCGGAATCCCCCGGACTCCGGCACGTGCTCGAAAAGATGAGTTTCCGGAACTGCGCTTCGCCTGGCTGGAATGACGCATGTCGGAATCTGGGCCAGGCATGGTTTGCTGAGTAAACAGGATACCCAAATTGCTATAGAAAATCCAGAGGTGCGCTAGTGGAAGGGATGTCGACAGTTGAGAAAGATGACGAGCGGGAATATCGTATCACGATGGAAATCATCGTCGATACTTACGGGCCCGAAGAACAAGCTTTAGGCTGGTATTATTACCTTGCAGAAAAAATCCAGTTTCCTTTTGAGGCAAAATGCATCCGGGAAAGAAGTATTTCACACCTACAACTTGACGAACAAGTCAAAGTCTTGCGTATGGCCGATGAAGATGACTGTCGAGTAGAAATGTTCGTGATTATCGAATGGGCAGGTAGAAGTTTCGGTGTACCGCTCGCGCAACTTATTGGGTTGAACATCGATCGACAAACAGAAGAAGCAATCGCAGACTGGCACTATTGGCTAGGAAGAGGTTATCTGCTTTGCGGGTAGAGAAGAGAGGCTGTGATGGATTACGACAAAGACAAAGTTGATGAAATGGTCCTGGCACTCCTTTATCTGACAAGCTTTCAGGATGAATATGGCACCCGGGCCTGGAAAAGTCTGGACTGGGATGCGCTGGACAGGCTGCATGAAAAAGGCTACATTAGCAACCCGAAGAGCAAGGCGAAATCCATCGCTCTGACCGAAGAAGGCGAAAAACTCTCCGAAACGTTGTTTACAAAGCACTTTGGGCCAAAAGAGAAGAAAGACAACCAGCAGCGTACCTAACGACTAAGAGTTCGCAGCAGACCAGGCTCGTGACCGAGCAGGACCAGGGAGCCGATCCGGAGGACCCGGACGAGTACCGGGCCGTCAATATCTTCTGGGTGCCCAGGGAAGCCCGCTGATCGCACCTCAAGGCCAGCGCCAGGCAACCCACCATCGGGCAAGGTCGTCGACGACGCCATGCTGGCCACCGAGCACGACAACCCATCTCTCAAGGGCGTACTGCCCAAGGACTACGCGCACCCGCGCCTCGACAAGCAGCGTCTCGGCCAGCTCATCGACCTTGTCGGCTATCGGACTGGGCGACGAGGAAAATCGCAGCAAGGAACACATCGACAGCTTCCACGCATGGCGTGGCGACCCGCCCTGCGGGATGACAAGCAGTACGAAGACGTTCCCGGCTTCTGCAAGGCCGCGACAATCGGGGACATCCGCAAACAGCACCACATCCTTCCCCCTGGCCGCTACGTCGGTGCGGCCGAGGCCGAGGTGGAAGATGATCTGCCTGCGCCACGTCCCGGCGTCTTCTTTGTTTATGCGATTAAGTGCGAAGGTGGAAGCTATTACATCCGCCATACCGACAACATTCTCCGGCGATGGCATGAGCATATATCAGGCAAAGGCTCTGATTGGGCAAAGAAACATAAGCCTATCTACATCGCCCATTACGAAGAGTTCACGAGTCGTGAGGAAGCTATCGAGCGTGAAAAGGAATTGAAAACTACGAACGGACGCCGTTGGTTGAAAAAGGCCATCGCCGAAGCACGGGCGTGGCAGGCAGGCGGTGAGCCGTTCGAGGAGAAGATGGCCCGCCCGACCACCGGCTTGCGCGAGCAGACAGAGCGGTCAGTCAAGCTCGACCAGATCATCCCTGCCTGCGCCGAGCAACGCAAGGCAAGCAGGTGGGCCAATCTGGAGGACATCGACTATGGCGGATAAGCACGAGCTGTCGGAGTCAGGCGACATCCGAATACTGGCGGCCGAGCTGCGGGAGTTGATTCGTACAGCCAGGCATCTGGCTGCGCGATCCGTGAATAGGGTCCAGGTTCTGACCAACTTCGAAATCGGGCGTCGCATCGTCGAATTCGAGCAGCAAGGCAAGCGACGGGCTGAATACGGCAAAAATCTGCTGAAGAAACTTTCCAACGAACTGACGGCAGAGTTCGGACGCGGGTTTTCAGAGGATAACCTTTCCCTGATGCGCCGGTTCTATCTTGTGTACGGAGAGCAAATTTCCGAGACAGTGTCTCGGAAATTGTTTTCCCCAACGAAAAGTCAGGCACTGTCTGACTTTTTGCAAAAATCTGAGACAGTGTCGCGGAAATCGATCGAAACAGATAAGGACTTCGACGCATTACGGATGTTTACACTCAGTTGGTCTCATTATGTCTTCCTCATTGGGATAAAAAACGCCGACGAGCGGAGTTTTTACGAGATCGAGGCCACAGAACAAAACTGGTCGCTGCGGGAACTCAAACGCCAGTACCAATCCGGACTGTACGAACGGCTGGCATTGAGCCGCGACAAGGAAAGTGTCCGCAAACTGGCGAAAGAAGGGCAGGTGGTGACGAATCCTGAAGACTTGCTCAAGGAACCTTATGTGCTGGAGTTCCTCGGTTTGGAGAAAAAAGAACGGTATTCCGAATCCGATCTCGAAACAGCCGTCATCGACAAAATCGAACACTTTTTGCTCGAACTGGGCAAAGGGTTCCTCTTCGAAGCCCGGCAGAAAAGATTCACCTTTGACGAAGAACATTTCTTCATCGATCTGGTCTTTTACAACCGAATCCTGCGCTGTTATGTCTTGATTGATCTGAAAATCGGCAAACTGACCCATCAAGACCTCGGACAGATGCAGATGTACGTCAACTATTTCGACCGGTTCGTCAAACGGGATGATGAGAACCCTGCGGTGGGCATCATTCTCTGCAAACAGAAAAACAAAGCTCTCGTCGAGATCACCCTGCCGCAGGAAGCCAATATCCACGCTCGGGAATACCAGCTCTATTTGCCCGACAAGGAACAGCTCAGGCGGAAACTGCTGGTCTGGGTCGCTGAACAGGAGGATCGACCATGAACATCATCTTGCAACGCGAGCAAACGGAGCAGTCAGCCCGGCTCGACGAGATCATCCCAGCCTGTGCGGGCGAAGCAACGCGCAGGCACAGGCAGGCGACCTCGCCCCCACATCGCCGACCTGTTCCCTGATGGGTTCGAGGAGGCGGAACTGGGAGCGACTCCGAAGGGGTGGCAGGTGTTAACTTTCGAACATTTAGTTGAAGCACAACAAGGTAAATACATCCCAAGGAAGGAAATGAAAGAACTTCCTGACGGGGAACTTATTGGCTCTTCCTCAAATCGTGTGGGTTGAGCAGCTCTTAGCACTCGGCTGAGGATATAGATGAAAGGAGCATAGTAAAACGATGATCGAAGACAGATTCACCCCTCAAGCATTGAAATTGTGGAAGAAAGTCCCTGAATGGGCATAAGAAAAACTGCTGGATAATGTGTTTTGCGGAAATTGTCTGGTGATGACCACGATCGTTGACTTTACCGGTGGAGTTGAAGGGGGTGATTTAGTTCTCAGGGGTAAATGCAAAACATGTGGCGAAAAAGTAGCGCGTTTGATCGAGTCGGAAGGGCTATAAAAAACAAATACACGCGCACACAAGGTCAGTATCTGGCCTTTATTTACTACTACACCAAGCTGAACCGGATTCCCCGCCCTCAGCAATGGAATGCAGCGGTATTCAGAACGACACCGCCTGCAGTGCACCAAATGGTGCTGAAGATGGAAGAAAAAGGTTTTATCAGCCGGACGCCGCGAACGCCACGCTCTATTCGAGTGCTGCTCCCGCGTGAACAACTGCCTGGCCTGGAGTAAATTAAAATGAAAACATTTTCTAAAAAGGTCAAACGTGGCCTGAAAGAGTATGCGATTAAAGCGTATGAGCTGGAGTTACACCGTGAACTGGGGAAGCTCGAGAAGAGCTTTGCCGAATGGAAGGCAGGAAAAATCAGCAGTGGTGAATTGGGCTATCGAATACACCGATACTACAGAGGGCCATCGTATAAGCTGTTCAAGAAGTATAACTATGGCGATCACAACATAAACGTGGCCTATGCTATCGTAACCGGTTTGCTGGACCGCGAGGAAATGCCGGAAGAGATCGTGATGGCGATAGAAGATGAGATCGGTTTCTATGAAACGCTAAAAGAGAACGGCGATTTGAGAGAACCTGGTGGCGGTTGAAGGCCATAATAAGATCAAAGAAAACCGCAAATAGTTCGTGGTTTTTAAAACCATGGCATTGAGAGTCCCATCACAGATGCTTTTTGATCATTCTGGCAACCTTCTTCATCTGCTCTAAACGCGTTTCTGAGCGGCTGGCTCAAAGTGCCCGCTGACAGGCTGATCCGATGGATCATCGAAATTCAACACACATGGTCGGAGGAAAGGCCATTCAATCTATCCTCAATTGCTAAAAACTTATTTTTGTACTTAAAATCAATAGCTGTATCAACTTCAGCAAGCCCCTCACGTATTAAATGAGCATTAATAAAGGTCTTGTTTTTGAGATACAAATAGCACAACAGCCTGTTTTGGTCGTCATATTTTTCGCCATCGAATTTCAAAAACACTCTTTTCCCTTTTACTTTTTTTGCGAGGAATTCCATCACATCTCCATTCACAGCCTTTTTTTCTTTTACACCTAACAAACGCACCTCCTGTTCATTATCCAATTTTATCAGAACCGGGCTGAGAATCTCCTTCACGCGATAATACTCCTGGCCCGTCGTATTGCTTTTATCAATACGGGAGCCAAACTGCATTTTTTTAGGATCAATTTTTTTATCCAACCTATGCGGATCTTTAAAAATATAGGGTAATTTTCTTATCTCTTCATCAAAATCTGTCCCGACATTTTCTGATATAAATTCATACTCTGTCCCTTCGATGTCGGACTGTTTGACATTTAACTTTTCTTTTATCAAGGGAATAAATTCATGATTTATTTCATAACCGACAGAGTTCCTGCCCAGTGTTCGTGCTGCCAGAGACGTTGTGCCGCTACCAAGAAACGGGTCCAGCACAGTATCGCCAACAAAAGAAAACATTTTGATTAATCGCACAGGCAATTCTTCGGGAAACATAGCAAGATGCCGGCGCTGTTTTACACCCGCAAATTTCCAGTGACCAGAAAAATATTCATTCCACTCTGCCTTTGTCAAAGCAGATGCACGCTTTTGCTCTAAACCCGGTTTGGGGGCCGTACCCAATTTCTTGAAAATCAAAATAAATTCGTAATCCAATTTCAGTATTCCATTCCTTGGG
>DRLW01000374.1 GCA_011375275.1 Bacteroidota bacterium | reverse complement strand
GGGGAAGACCGGAATCTCCCGGACTCAGGCACGTGCCGGAAAAGATGAGATTCCGGCACTGCGCTGCGCTTGGCCGGAATGACAGATGCCGGTATCTGAGCGGAGCCCGGTTTGCTGAGTTAACTGGATACCCGGAACGCAAGGCCATGAGGTGTAGAAGATTGCCAGGTTTGTCTGAGACGAACATTTTTGTATCGTGTGAACAGCAGCCTCGGCCGGTTGGGTTGGGTGGCGGTGACGCTGGAGCGTCGGGACATGCGTCACACCGCAGGAGCGGTGTGACGAGATGAGGTTGGCTGAGTAAATTAGATATCCAGGCCTCCCTGAGACAGAACATTTTCGTTTTGCGTAAACAGATTCGGCCAGCCCGGGTTGGGTGGTTGTGACGCTGGAGCGGTGTGACGGGCTGAAAGCCTGGCAGGTCCGGGCCTCAGCGCCAGCGCTTTTTACGTTTCCAGCGCTGAACACCGCGCACAGAGCGTTCGGATTTGACGCCGAGGTAAAACTCCTGCACATCCTGGTCCTGAAGCAGATCGCTGGCCGGGCCTTTGAGCATAAAACGGCCGTTTTCGAGCACGTAGCCGAAGTCTGCTATGCTCAGCGCCATCTTTGCATTCTGTTCCACCAGCAGAATGGTGATGCCGTCCTCCTTGTTGATGCGCTCGATGATGGCAAAGATTTCCTTGACCAGCCGTGGTGACAGGCCGAGGGAGGGTTCGTCCATCATCAGCAGGCGCGGGTGGTTGAGCAGGGCGCGGGAGATAGCCAGCATCTGCTGCTCACCGCCGGAGAGGGTACCGGCGAGCTGGCTGCTGCGTTCGCGCAGCACCGGGAAATAGGTGAAAATACGCTCAAGGTCTGCTTTCACACCGGCGCGGTCGCGGCGCATATAGGCGCCCATCTGCAGGTTTTCGTGTACGGTCAACTCCTCGAAGACTTCCCGGCCCTCGGGCACGTACGACAGCCCGCGGCGGACGATATCCTCGGGATCGCGCCCGTCGATGCGCTTGCCGGCAAAGGTGATCGTGCCCTTATCCGGCTGATCGTCGATCAGGCCCATGACCGTTTTCATGATCGTCGTTTTCCCGGCGCCGTTGTTGCCGATGATGGTGGTGATTGTTCCTTCTTCGATGCTCAGGGAAACGCCGCGCAGTGCACAGGCCAGGTCATAATAGGTTTCGATGTTCTTCACGTCGAGCAGTGCCACAGATCAGTCCTCTCCCAGATAAGCCTTGATCACCTCCGGATGGGCAGCGACCTCTTCGGGCGTGCCTTCCACCAGTTTCTTGCCGAAATCGATGGCGAGAACGCGATCAGAAATGTCCATCACCATCTGCATATTGTGTTCGATCATCAGAATGCTGACGCCGAGCTCCTGCTGGATGTCTTTGATCCAGAAAAACAGGTCCTGGCGCTCGTCGCTGGTCATGCCTGCCGAGGGTTCGTCGAGCAGCAACAGGCTGGGTTCCAGGGCCAGGGCACGGCCCAGCTCGACCAGTTTCTGCCGCCCGTAGGGCAGGGCACCGACCGGCACATCGCGTGCGGACTGCAGATCGAGCAGGTCGATGATATGCTCGACTTTTTCGCGGTGCTCTGCTTCCTCGCGCGCGGCGGTGCTGTTTTTGTGGAACATCGTCAGGCCATGCCAGATATTCGTGCGCATGTGGATGTGACGGCCGAGCATCAGGTTTTCCATGGTCGTCATGCGGAAAAACAGCTCCAGGTTCTGAAAGGTGCGCGCTATGCCATGCCGGGCGATTGCGTCCGGTTTCAGGCCGTCGATGCGCCGGCCCTGGAAGCAGATTTCGCCGCTGTCCGGGCGATAAATGCCGCTGATGCAGTTGAACAGCGTGGTCTTGCCAGCCCCGTTCGGGCCGATGATCGAAAAGATCGAGCCTTTTTTCTGCGCAAAATCCAATGCATCGATGGCCACGACGCCGCCGAAGGTGCGCGTCAGTCCGGTGACGGTAAAAAAATCGTTCATACTTTTCTCTCGTAATGGCGGCTGAAGAGTCCGCTCGGTTTAAACCACAGCACCAGCACGATGAGGGCAAAAGCGACCACGGATTTGAACTCCAGGGAAATATAGGCACCGAAAAGATTTTCGATGATGCCGAGTATATAGCCTCCGAGCACCGCGCCGAAGGGCGAGGTCATACCACCGAGCACGCCGGCAGCAAACCCCTTGAGCAACGGGTCCCACATCAGTTGCGGGTCCAGAGGCGAGACCGGCGCGAAAAGAATGCCGGCGATGGTGCCGATGACCGCGCTCAGCCCCCAGGTCAGGGACATGATGCGGTGCACGCGGATGCCGTTGATACGTGCGGCCGTGCTGTTCATCTGCACGGCGCGCATGGCTGTGCCGAGTTTGGTATGGGTGAAAAAGAGATAAAGCAGCAGCACACACAACAGCGACGTGACGATGGTGATGATATTCAGCCAGCCGATGACCACAGGGCCGAGCTGCACCACGCTGTCCTCGGCGATGGGCAGGCTGAAGGTTTTCTGCTCCGCGCCCCATTTCCAGCCGATGATGCCGTAGATGAACATCTGTAAGCCCAGAGTCATGACGATGAGTTCGAGGATGCTCGGTTTCTCAGCCCGGCGCAGCACGGTGAATTCGAACAGAACGCCGACGGCAAAGGCAAAGAGCAGCGCAGCGGCAACAGCCTGATAAAAGGGCAGAAACTGCGCGTTGACGAAATGCCAGGCGACGAACACGCTCAGCGTCGCCATCTCGCCCTGGGCAAAGTTCGGCACTTCCGAAGCTTTGTAGATGATCACCATGGCAAGCGCCACCAGCGCGTACAGACTGCCGGATGATATCCCGTTGATGATGAGTTGTGAAAACATGCTATTCCTGTCTGATCAGTTTTGTGCACATCGCTTTCTCGTTACACCGCTCCTGCGGTGTAACGTAACGGCCGCTCCTGCGGTGTAACGGGCCGCTCCCGCGGTGTAACGTAACGCCCGCTCCTGCGGTGTGACGGCCACTCCCGCGGTGTGGGCCAACTTCCGCAGTGTGACACCTGACGCGCCGTTCCGGAGACTCCGCGTCCCCAGCACAGCTTCCTGGCTGCTACTCACAGGCATAAATCCCCCAAGTAAAAAAACACCAGCCCCTGCCATCAAAACGGCCATGTCTTCCAGTATTTTTTGATGCGCAGCCAGATGCCGTACAGCCCGTGCGGCTCGAAGACGACGAAGAGAATCAACAGAATGCCGAACAGAACCGAGCGGAAGTTGGGCAGGCCGGACACGCTCATCCAGCGCGTGGAGATTTCCCGCAGCAGATCGCCGATGAGGGGCATGCTGGTGACGGCATTCAGCTTGAGATCGAGAAATGTGACCACGATACCGCCCAGAATCGAGCCCAGGATTGCGCCTGCGCCACCGACTACGACCATAGCGAGAAAGAGAATCGACATCACGAAATCGAAGATGCTGGGATTGATATATCCGAAAATGATGGCCAGCAGACCGCCGGCAACACCGGCGTAAAACGCGCTGACGGCAAAGGACAGGGTTTTGTACCAGGCGAGATTGACACCGAGAGTCTCAGCGGCGATATCGCTCTCACGAATGGCGATCAGCGCGCGGCCGACGCGGGAGCGGGTCAGGTTGCGCATGGCAAAAGCCATCAGCACCGTGATGCTGATGATGACGATATACAGTTCTTTATCGCTGCTGAGGGTGATCCCGGCAATATTGATTTTCGGCACTTTCAACCCCATGCGACCGCCGAAGAAAGTACTTCGTCCGATGATCTGGGTTACGGCCATGCCGAAACCAAGAGTGGCGATCGCGAGATAGGGGCCTTCGAGACGCAGGGCCGGCAGCCCCAGGAGAAAACCAAATCCCGCGGCAACAAACCCGGCCAGCACCAGCGCCGGGAAAAAATTCAGCCCGAGGTGCTGCATCAGCAATACTGTGGCATAGGCACCGATGGCGACAAACCCGGCATGGCCGAGGGAAATCTGCCCGGTATAGCCCACGAGCAGGTTCAATCCCAGAGTAACGATAACGTTGATGGCGATAAAATTGACCAGCGACATAGTGTAATTGCGGGTGACCAGCGGCAGGATCACCAGTCCGATAAGCAGGATGACAAACCAGAAAACATGGACTGGTTTTTGGAATATCTGGATGTCTTCGTAATAATGTCGCTTCATGTCCATGGCTTCAGTCTCCGGCAGAATGGGTGATGGTCGGGCAGCGAATCGGTGCCATTGGCGCCCGGAAGTTACAGAAAATAAACTGCTGGCGCGCAGAAACAAGAAAAACCGGACAAAAATGTAAGCGTGTGTGGGGAAAAAATCCCCGGACCGGAAAGCCCGGGGATGTGCAGAGTTTGGGGGCAACTCGGCGGATGCCCTTTGGGCAGATACCTTTCACGCAATCCTGGTTCGAGAAGAAAATGGATGTGTGAAAGGCAGAGATGGCTTGATGATAGCCGTAGCCACTACATCAGACCTGACCCAGACGGGCGATGATTTCTGCGGTCATCTCGCGGGTGCCGCATTTAGCGTCAGGATTCAAATCCGGCGTGACGCATTTGCCCTCAGCGATGACACTGCGGACAGCGCGATCGATGT
>DRLW01000373.1 GCA_011375275.1 Bacteroidota bacterium | reverse complement strand
GGACTTCCTTATGCTGGACCGGTCGAAGTCAAAAGTGATGCGCAGGGACATGTGGATCAGAGTGCTGTCTTCCTTGTCCGGGATGATCTCGATTTTACCTGCAGATGTGAGTGCGATCTGCTGGATGCGTTCGAGTTTGCGTGCCAGGTCTTCTTCGATGGAGCGCTGGCGTTTTTCGACATCTTCCACACGTCGGCGGACTTCCTGTGCTGCCAGCAGCTCGTCAGCCAGGTCCTGCTTCAGGCGCGTGATTTCCTCGATGTCGATCCCCGGGCCCATCTGGAACGGCTTGATCGCTCCAAAAGTGAATGTAAAAGAAAAACGGTGAGAGAATTCATCAAAAGCATCGATCGGCGCAAAGGCATAGTCCAGCTCGGTGCTCGAATTTGCCAGCCACTGCATGGGCATGATCAGCCCGAATCCGACCGACCAGGGCGCGACAGCCGAGTCGAAGAATTTATAGCCTGCGCGCAAGGAGATGGTCTCATCGATACGCAGCTCGGTTCCGGTGTAAATTCTGTACTCATCCTCGTTGCGCGTTCGGGCAACGTCGGTGGCGATGTTCCATTTCAGTTTTTCCCCGAGGGGCAGGCGCAGCGCAACGCCCCCCCGGATGGTTTCCGGCAGCAGCTCACCCTGGTCGCGCAGTTTGATTTTGCTCACGGTGATGTTCTGCAATGTGGCGCCGAGGGAGATGTGTTTGAAGGCATAGACAGCGCCGACATCGACGCCGATGCCTGTGCCGGAAAAACCAGCCAGGTCCTGGCGAATCAGCTTGCCGCCGGCACCGAAGGAGAGGGTGTTGCCAAAAACTTTGAGTTGCTGTCCCAGACCCCACGAGAGCATGAGGTCACTGCTTTGCGCGGTGGTCCCGGTTGGCAGGAAGTTTTCATTCAGAGAGGTGATCGATCCCTCGCTGAAATACGTCAGGCCAAAGCCGGCGACGCCGAAGAAAAAGGGAAAGGAAAATTCGATATCGCCCTGTTGCGTGTCTCCGATCCAGCGGTGGAAGTTGGTCGAGAGCTTGGCTTTGCGCAGGATGCCGAGGCCGCCGACATTATAGCGCAGCAGGTTATAATCATTGGCCATGGCGGTGAACGCCTCGCCCATGCCAACCTGGCGCGCATTGGGGCTGATGCGCAGGAAGGAAGCGGCTGTCTGGGCAGAAATCACAGAGGGGATACACAGTATGACGCCTGCCAGCACAAGCGATGAGATGATGTTTTTCGTCCTGTAGATCATATCTGGTTTTGTTTTCCGTTCGAGTGTATGCATGGTAGCCTTCGCCTAACCTGAAAATTCAAAAAAAACGAAAAAAGCCGGCCATCCCGCATCGTTCATAAGAGAGTTCTTCGCGCCAGAAAAGCGGGACAGAGCATGTTACCGCACGATGACGAATTTGCGCAGAAAGGTGATTTTTTCGCTTTGGCCATTCGCGTCTCTGAAGGTGCCGGAGAAGCGCGCGAAATAGGTGCCGCTGCCTGCGTTGCTGCCGTTTTTGTGTTTCATATCCCACCACTGGGTTCGGGTCGTCGAGCGGCTTTTGGCCGGGATCGTCGTCCCATTATCCATGTTGAACCCGGTCGCCGGTATCGTCTGAACAAGGGTACCGTCCAGAGTGAAGATATCCACTTTTTCGAGGATGAGGGAGCCGGTGTACGCCTCCATGCGCATGCGCATGGGCACGCCCTGGCCGACCCGGTACGGGTTGGGCGCCAGGATGAAAGAAAAAGCCCCGGAGCCGATAACTTCCGGCGGCAGCGTGTCCGATGCCGCCATCCGCAGCACGACCGTCGCGGTGTCGATATCGATGTATCGGGCGCCGATTTCGCTGTTGGGTAAGGTCTGCAAACGGCCGTCGCCGGGTGTGCCCACGGCGGTTCTGGCCAGGGGCAAGCCGGGTGTGCTGAAAAATTCGCCGGTGGTGTAAACCGTATCGCCTGCAGTCGTGGGCACTTCCAGCAGCATCAGCTCCTCGATATCCGAGGTGACGTTGTCGAAAAACTCGGCGTAAATGGTGTCCTGCGCCGGGGTGAAGTCGCGGTCAAACTCACCGACGACGCGCAGGTACAGGGTGTCGAGAAAGGAAATGCGTGTCGAGTCTGCGATCGGCCCGCGCTGATCCTCGACGATGAGCTGCGCGCGTGTCTGCTGCAGCACCAGCGCCGTGTCTGTAGCGATATCCGTTGGCGTGGTTGGATCGACATAGCGCACGATCAGGCTGTCGCGGTCCTGAAGTTCGAGAATGCCGTTGCCAACCCCGACAAACTCCTGGATGACAGCCTGCATGCCGGTATCACTGCGATACTCGCCGTTGGCGCGTTTTTCCAGCAGCAGGGTTTCGCGGTCGCCATTGTTGTTGGCTGTCAGCTCAACTTCAACAGCGTTGAGGACATCGATGATGTTGTTGTCGCGCAGGGTGACGAAGATCGAACCGGGCGGGTCTGCACCGGCCTCGGCTGCGCGTTTGAGACGATAGGCAAAAACCGGTACCCGGTCCTGGTCAGTGAAGGTGATTTCGGCATCCGCTGAAACCGCGTTTTGCCAGGTGATCTGCCAGCTTTTCAGCGCCGGCGAGACCGAGGAGTTGGTGGTTTCCATCCTGGCCTGCAAGCGGATACGTTGTTTTGAGCGCAACCGGGAAATTTCCGAAAGGGCAAACTGGTTGGTCGTGGCTGTTTTGCTGGCCGGAAAACTCTGCAGGATTTCTCCCGTCTCCGCGTCGATGACGCGCACCTCGAGCTGGACATCATCGCGGGTGGAAGGATCATCGGGAATGACGGTCTCAAAGAAGAGCTCATCCCAGCGGGTGATGATCAGCCCGGCGCTGTCGGAGATGACGGCTGAGGTGAGCAGGCCGGTGGTATCGGTATCAAAAAAATGAAAATGCACCTGCACACGGTTGAGCACCGGCGTCAGCAGGAAAGCATCGGTGATCAGCTCCGTGCGGAGCTGGTAGAAACGCAGGCCGCTGTGCAGCGGATTGATGGCCTGGCTGTCCGCAGTATAAAAGCTGTTTTCGCCGCTCGGGCCGAGCCACGGCGCGCTGTCGAGGTCGCTGAGGATGTTTGCGGCGCGCATCTGAAAGCGGATGTCTGTTCCGGCGGGCAGATCGACCTGCCAGCTCAGGGAATCGAACGTGACCTCTTTGCCGAGGTCGATTTTTTCCAGCTCGATGAGCTCGGTGCTGTAGCCCAGCCGCCGTAGTTTGTTGTTGGAAATGACCAGTGTGCGCCCGTCCTGCAGCCGGTTCACTGAGACCAGCCCGGGCAGATCACCGAGAAAGCGCCAGACGATCGTACCGGTGGAATCGACCTCGATCAGCCGGTTGTTGCCGGTGTCGGCGATGAGCAGGTTGCCGTTCGGCAGAAGCTGCACATCTTCCGGGGATGACAGAGACCTGTCGCCGGATCCCGGAGTATCAAGAGTGCCGATGGTGCGTTCGACGATCAGGGTTTCCGCATCATAAATAAACACGACGTGACGGGCCTTATCCACAACCGCGATGCGGTCATCATCGAGCTCGATATCGACCGGTTCTTCGAGCTCGGTACCGAACTCATCGATGATGCGCGACAGGCGCGTGTCGATGCGGAGGATGCGTTTGTTGCCGGTATCGCAGACGAGAATTTCCGGCAGGCCGGGCACGGGAACCGCTGCCCGGGGTTCGAGGAGCGCGCCGTCGAGGGCGCGGGTGTCATCACGGGTGAAATCCCAGGTTACAAGCCGGGTATCGTAATCGAAAATGATCACCCGGTTGCCATCGCTGTCCGCAACCAGAACACGCCGGACATCGGTGCCGTTTTCCACACTGGAGAAAGCACGCGCAGAAACCGGATTGTTCATGGCTTCGGGCTGGCTGGCGCTGCCTTTGAACTCCGCCACGCGGCCGCCATCTATGGCCCGGATGACGAAGACTTCACGGCCAAAACCGTCGGCAACGATGTACAGGTCTGCTGCAAAGGGAACGCGGCTGAAATCAAGTGGGACGGAACCGGTGTTATAGGTTCCGGCGTCGCCGCTGAGATTGAGGGAAAATGTGTCTGGGGTACTGCTGATCGCCTCGATGGCGAGCAGATGCGCGGTGCTGTCGATCTGGACTGCTGAGGTGGAATCGATGCGGGAGAATGCCGGTGCACCATCTGACCAGGTGCGGGTGCCCTGGGCGTTTACGCTGGATAGAGCCGTGCAGAACACGGCTGAAACCAAAAAGGCGAAAAATCCTTTTTCACGGCTGTGAAAGGAAAGTCCTGACTCCATGAGCTTCATTCTGTGCCGTCTTTTTTGTTCAGGGTGATTCGATGAAACGGGATTCGATCGATACGGAAAAGCGTGTTGTGATGAGACCGGATGGTCACTTCCCGGTGTCCTGCGTGCAGTGCGTTTTCTGTGTGCGACGCCGGGATTTTTTATGAAGAGAAGACTCTAATTTAATAAATATGAATGAATTAGCACAATAAAAGAAAATATGAAAAATAAATTGCCAAAAGTCAATAAAAATTCATAATATTATTAAAGTTGCGTACAAAATTCGCCACAGGCGCCTGAAAAGGAGAAATACAGATGCGAAAAAGCTGGGATGAATATTTTATACAGATTCTGCATTCGACACAGGAGCGGGCTACCTGCGACCGGGGGCGCTCCGGGGCGATCATCGTCAAGGATAATCACATCCTCTGCACCGGCTACGTGGGTAGCCCCTCGGGTGTCACCCACTGCGATGACGATGGCCACGAATTCATCGAAAGCTATGAGAAAGATGAACAGGGAGAAATCGTCCTGAAAAAACACTGTATCCGCACCGTGCATGCTGAGCAGAATGCCATCTGCCAGGCAGCGCGTTTCGGAATTTCCATCGCCGGCGCGAAGATGTACTGCACCATGTTCCCCTGCTACACCTGCGCCAAAATGCTGGTCAACGTCGGCATCGCCGAGGTGATCGCTGAGTATGATTACCAGAGCAGCGACAGGTCAAAACATATTCTCGACCTGGCAGGCGTCTCGTGGACGATCCTGAATCAGAGCTCTTTATACTGACTGCGTTGAACATCCGGTTGGTGGCGCGGCCGGATCGTTCTCAGTAGCTGATGGGATGTTTTTTGGGGAAAGGAGGCAATGATGAAATGGCGATTTGTGCTTGCCGGCGCGATGCTGTCCGGGGCGTTGCTGGCCCAAACCTACCCGCCTTCCGCCTATTTGAAAGTCTATATGAGGAGCCCGGATGTGCAGGTCTATATCGACGGGCAGGCACAGGAGATGGCCGAGGGCCGGGATGTCTTTGAAACGGAGTTGCCGGAAGGCCGGCACATCATCCGGTTTGAACGCCCCGGATATAGTTCCACGCGCTGGGATCGTGTGTTCCGCAGCGACTCTCTCTATGTCGTCCGCCTCGATACCCTCGTGCCGTCGTGGACGGCAAAACGGCTGATCACCTCCATCGATCAGGTTATGAAACGCGAAACCACGACCTTTGTCGTCGTCAGCAACCCCACGGGATTTGAGGTGCAGGCCAACGGGCAGTCGCTTGAAAAAACACCCGTGCGTGTCACGCAGTTTCCCGCCGGTCGCATCCGGATCACTGTTGCAGATGCCAGCGAGGAGTTCGATTTTGAACCCGGCGGCTTTAAACGGATCCGCTATGACCCGCAGGAAAAAAAGCTCTTCGATGCCACAATCGATATCACTACAAGCAGTTCCCTGCCGCTGGAAGTCGTCGATGCCAAGCTCTATGCCAGCCATGATCCCGAGCTCAACATCGACTGGCAGGCGCTGGAGTCCGCGCGTTCCGTGAACAGCTTCATCCAGAGCGCCTCACCGATGTATCTCCTCGATGTCCTGTTTTTCAATAACCCAACCGAAAAGCCCGTTGTTTTCAGGCGGACGGTGCGTCTCTATCGCAACGGCGAGCTCGTGGAAGAAAAATCGTTCCATACCCGTGTGGATGCCCTGGCCCAGCGGCAAAGCTGGTACAGTTATGCCAGGCGCGTCTGGCCCGCGGGTTTTTATCGCATCGAAATTCTCGATGACAACAACGCTGTCCTTGCTGATATCGCTTTTTACGTTCAAAAAGCAGAGTAAACGTTGTGTCGCTCGGGGCCTCCCACTCCCTCGGCCGGTCGCGCTGCATTCAGATATCGATACCCCATTCCCGCCAAAACGAACCGGCATGCGACATCTCCGTGGAATGGCTGCTCAATGATTGTGTCAGCGCTCCGGCAGACTGGTTGAAAAGGGCAGAGGTGCCGGCTGAAAATGGATAACCAGCTCATATCGCCTTGAGCTGCATTTTTGCAATAACGCCGGACAGAATTTTGCGATGCCGGTGCACAGGGTAGAAAAATGTTGTCGGCTTCGGGAATTCTGTTATATTGGTAGCCATGCCCGCGTCTGGAGCTTACCGGCTGCCGGCGTCAGGCTGTTGCAAAAGGCATGGGGTCCGCGGTGGAGTAAAAATTGAGGAGAGAGGAAGCCCGGTGTTGCGATAAGGGCGGCGACCATCGGGCAGATGTTGATCACTATGGCAGGGAAACCACAATTCAAGGCCGTGTGTTTCGATTGGGGGAATACCATCGAAATCGGCACGCCGGCTATCGTCGTTGCTTTGCAGAGACTCTGGAAACAGTTTTTCCCCAAGGTCAGGGCCGCTGACATACTGGAAGCCAGCCAGACAGCCTGGACCGAGTTGGTGACAATCGTACCGACGCGCAAAGACCTGAAAGATATGGACATGTTCCGCCAGAAACTCTATGCACGCCAGGCGGAAATCATGGCCCGCGAACTCAAGGTGGATCCGGATATCCCGGACTGGCCCTGGGTTGTCAATGATTTTTTCAACGAAGAATACTTCCGAAACCGGTCGTGGCGCATTCCGCGCGTGCACGCCCGGGTTTTGCGCAAGCTGCGCGCCGCCGAAGTTCCGATGGCGGTCATATCCAATGATAACGACCCGGCTCAGCTCCCGAAGCTCATCTCCGACCTCGGGCTGACCGGCTTTTTTCAAACGGAAATTTCCTCCTCTTCGTTCGGGTTTTGCAAGCCTCACCCGAAAATCTATCTCGCCGCTCTCGATCATCTCGACCTGCGCGCTGATGAAGTGATGTTTGTCGGGGATGATTATCACAACGACTACTGGGGGCCGGAGCAGGTTGGCATGTTTCCGGTGTTGTTCGACCCCAACAAGTTGCACATCAAAGTCAAGGGTATTTTCCGCATCGAATCCCTCGACGAAATTCTCGATTTTTTCCCAGACATCGAATAACAGGCACGCATCCACAGGAAACAGGTATGCTGAAGAACCGCCTCATCTATTTTATCGCAACGGCAGTAATTTTTCTGCTCTCCTGCACGGGTGCAGAAAAGCACAGCGGCTTCAAGGTTGCCCTGCTGAGCCCGGGGCCGATCAGCGATGCCGGCTGGAATGCCTCGGCATGGGAAGGCTTGCAGCGCATAAAGAGCGAGCTCAACGCGCATGTCAGCCAGGTCGAGACGCGTGTGCCGGCGGAGTTTGAAGCCTCGTTTCGGGAGTATGGCCGCATGGGCTATGACCTGGTCTTTGGTCACGGTTTCGAGTTTCAGGATGCTGCCGCCACCGTGGCGCAGGATTTTCCGGAGACGGTTTTTATCACCACCTCCGGCAACACCGTGCGCAAGAACGTCGCTCCCATGGTTTTTCAGCTCGAGCAGGCGACATATCTCGCAGGCGCCCTGGCAGCGATGATGAGCAAAACCGGCCGCATCGGAGGGGTGGGAGGCATCAAAATTCCTCCGGTGCAGAGCACCTTTGCCGCTTTTGAAGCGGGTGCCCGCGCCGTTCGTCCGGATATCAAGGTCAGTTTCGTGTATATCGGTAACTGGGAGAATGTCGGCGCAGCGCGCCAGGCCGCACTTGCGCTCATCGATCAGGGATGTGACCTGCTCATCCACAATGCCGATGCGGCTGCAGCCGGTGTTTTTCAGGCGGCGGCTGAACGCAATATCTACGTTTTCGGCACAAACAAAGATCAAAATATGATCGAACCCGAGCATGTGCTGGCAAGCTGCGTCAGCGACATCCCCGGCGCTTTTGTCACCATGGCGAAAATCGTCCGCGATAAAAAATTTGAAGCCAAAATCTATCGCCTCGGCATGGCGGACGGCATCGTTTCTCTCGTCATCAATCCCAGATTAGCAAACCGCATTCCCGCCTCTGCACGCGAACGCCTCGCCAGCCTTGAGCAGCGGATTCTTTCCGGTGCGCTCAACGTCCCCGGCCTTCCGTAACCCTCATCGGCTCATGAGCACTGCTATTTCCCTGCACAAGATCGTCAAAAATTATGGCCCTTTTCGTGCCCTCGATGGCGTTTCTTTCGAAGTCCATTCCGGTGAGCTACACGCCCTGCTCGGGCAGAACGGCGCCGGCAAATCGACACTGATGAAGATTCTCTACGGCCTGACCGTACCTGACAGCGGTGAAATTCGCCTCGGCGACGCCGTGCTCAGGCCGGGTTCGACAAAGGAGGCCATCAGTGCGGGGCTGGCGTTTGTCATGCAGCATTTTTCTCTGATCGACAGCATGAGCATCGCCGAAAATCTCGTGCTCGGCCAGCTCAAAGGAGCCGGCTATTCGCCGCGTAAACTGGTCGCATCCATGCAGGATTTTATCGACAGAAACGCGTTCGAACTCGATGCCGCAGCACCGGTCGGCAGCCTGAGCGTGGGGCAGAAGCAGCGGGTTGAGATTCTCAAAGCGCTGTACCGCAAGGCCCGCTTCATTATTTTTGAT
>DRLW01000372.1 GCA_011375275.1 Bacteroidota bacterium | reverse complement strand
TGCGGCGTGGTGTATGGTGTGCCGGCAGAGATGCAGACCAGCCGGATGCCGATCTCTTCGAGAATGGAGAGAAAGGCCGAGGGCTGCTCCAGCGCCACGCCCGTTCCACTGCTGTCGCAACCGAAGGGGAGGTGTGCGGCAGACGCATCCGGCACGCCCAGGCCGTTTTCACCGGCGTGAAAAGGGATGAAGTCGAAGGCGCTCAGCCGGACACCGATCTCCAGCCCCGGTGCACAGGCGCGTATTCCGGCGACGATCCGGCGCAGGAACCGGGTTCTGTTTTCGAGGCTGCCGCCGTATTCACCCGGCCGGGAAACGGCGTTGAGAAAGTCGTGTCCGAGGTAGCCGTGGCACATTTTGATATCAACAAAATGGTAGCCTGCTTTCTGCGCCAGCACGGCTGCTGCGATGAAATCATCGCTGAGCTTTTTGATGTCATCATCGCTGAGCAGGGTCATGCGCACGCTTTTGCCGAGACGCCGGTCAGTTTCAGGGTTATGGAAGAGAACGATGGGCTCGGGCCGGTCTGCCCGGTTCGGCCTGGAAAAGCGGCCGGAGTGCGTGAGTTGCAAGCCGGTGATGACATCATCGCTTGTGCCAAAATGGTCTGCGTGTTCCTGCAACAGAATCCGGCGCAGCCTGTGCAAGCCATTCAGATTAGCTGGAGAGATCAATAACTGGTTCGGATTGGCGCGGCCATCGTGGCGCACGGCCACGGCTTCTCCGCCCCATATCAGTTTGGCGCCGCTGCGCCCGAATCGCTGCCAGCGCCGCTGTGTCAGGGCGCTGGGCTTGCCCTCTCTGGTGCCATCCCAGCCCTCCATGGGCAACACGGCAAAGCGGTTGCCTGCTGTCAGTTCAGCGCTCAGGGCAAGAGGTTGGGCAAAGCGTGAGACCGCGGCCGGTGTCAGAGATTCGGCTGGCAGAGAGATGTTCTGCTCGCGGCAGTATGCTCGCAGGGCGTCGAGGTCGCGCAGAGAGGCGATGCGTCTGAAAGGCATGGGTTTATCCGGCGGGTGAAAGCATTACATTTTTTGGATAGATAGCAAACTCGCCGGTGTTTGTCAAACGAAACAGCGCGGGTTACTTTTCCCAGAGCCGGGTTTCCGGAAAGAAGGCATACCAGCCGAACCAGAAGGCAATGTGTCCGGGCAGGCGCGTGAGGCTTTGGCCGCCGGTCTTCTGCTGCAGATGTTCCTCACTCACCAGCCAGGTGTTCCCCTCGCTGTCGATGAGTTCGCTGTCCGAGATGATCTCGCTGAAGTGCACACCGCCACGTTCATACGCGCGCACGCTGTGTCCGTGCGGCCCGGTGAGCAGCAACACCGGACGGCTGCCGATCCGGTCATTCAAGAGCCGTTTCCCGCGCAGCCATTTCAGCGGCCAGGCTTTTTGCACGCCGTCGATGATCATACCGAAAATGCGGTTTTTTGCTGAAAGTCTCGTGTCCTGCCAGGGCACGGGAAACATGGTCCGCCCGCTGAGAAAATAGGCGCGGTATGCGCCGTGGTCACCTTTGTACGGGCGGTCAAAGCCGGTCGCTATGGACAGCACCAGTGTTTGCGGATGGCGTTTGCGCCATTCTCCCCAGGTACTGGTAACCACGGGCAGGCGTTCGAGAGTGATGTTCTCCCGCACTAGTTGACCGAGGACAGGCCGTCCTGCAAGGCTGGACCACAACGTGCTGGTCTGGTGGTCGTACATCAGTTTGTTGCTGCGGTACAGCAGGCCGGAAGAACCAAAAGTAAAAACCTGCCCGCCGGTAGTGGTTTTGTAGGCGACGGCTGCCCCGCACAGGGTGCAGTATGTCAGGCTCACCGCCTCACCGCCGACGGTATCGTTGACCATTTCATGCCAACTGAGAATTTTCATCGGCCACGCGCGGGCAGCGCCGTTGAGGCTGAGGCCGAAAACGAGGTTCTCGTCGTCGAGGTAATCAGCCTGTTCTGCTGGCACCAGCGCCGGCAGAGTCAGAGCCGGGATGCCGTCTTTTTTGACTCCACCCCAGACGATCTCATCTCTGCGGATCGTCGATGGTGCTGAGGGTTTGAGAAAAACAGCAAAGGCAGGATCGATGGAACGATAGAGCAGAGCTTTGAATTGCGCATAGGCGGGTACGGGCGTGAAGTTCTGTTTGCCCAGCCACTGCATCCAGCGTGGCCATTGCATGCTGAACTGCCGTCCGGTCAGGTGTTTCATCACCCGGAACCAGTCGTTGGGGATGCGATTTTTTTGAAAATAAAGCACATCGAGCAGCGCGGGTGCGTGGGCGAGAGTTCCGTTTTCTGATAACCAGGCATAGGCTGCCTTGCGCACGGCTTTTTCAGGTGAAAGCAGATCGATGAAAACAGCGAGAGTGCTGTCCTGTTGTATTTGGGCTTGCGCGCTGAGGGGAACCGGCACGCTGGGTGCGAGCAGGGCTGCGACGACAAAAGCAAAGGCAATGGGTTTGGGCATGGGCTTTCCGGCGAAAAGTGAACGGCTGATCTGTGCCTGAAAAACTCATCGCGTGAAACGAGGAAGAGTGGAAACATCAGGCTCAGTCAGTAACACGCATTGCACCGCCGGAATTCCCGCGAATCACGTGCTGCGCTGGCGTACCAGCTCATAGAACATCACAGCCGCGGCTGTGGCGACGTTGAGCGAATCCACCTTGCCAAGCATGGGGATGGAAACGAGGAAATCACACTTCTCCCGGATGAGCCGGTGCAGGCCCTTGCCCTCGCGTCCGAGGACGAAACCAACCGGTCCGCGCAGATCGTGCTCCCAGATGCGTTTTTCTCCCTGCATATCCGCCCCGATCAGCCAGAACCCCTCATCCTGCAAGCGCTTCATGGCGCGGTTCAGATTGGCGACTTCGACCACCGGGATGTGGAACGCCGCGCCTGCGCTGGTTTTGATCGCCCCGGGCGTCAGGCTGGCACTGCGCCTGCGCGGGATGACAACTCCGGCCAGCCCGGCACCATCAGCGACGCGCAGGATAGCGCCGAGATTGCGCGTGTCTTCGATGCCATCGAGAATGGCTAGTGCCGGCGCTTTGCTCATGTCCAGAGAACGCAGGAATTCATCGATTTCCAGGGTTGCGATCGCCTGCATCTCAGCGATGATACCCTGGTGGTTCTGGCCGCCGGCCATCCTCTGCAGAGCGTTTTTGTCGAGATATTTGATGCGGATGCGGGCTTTCTCCGCTGTTTTGAGCAGTTTATCCGGCATGTTGTCTTTGGAGCCGGCAGCGATATAGATGGTCTGCAGGGGCAGCCCTGCCTGCATGGCTTCGAGCACAGGCTTGCGACCGATAATTCTGAGTTGTTCGCGCATGTTTGGTATTCCTGAAGCATGCAGCCAGTCCGGCTGCATTGAGGTGAATAGACCCGTGCTGCTCAGTCGAACTGGCGGATGATGCGAATGACCTCCCCCGGGTTGTTGATCTCCATCAGCTCTTCATAAGTGCTGCTGTAACTGAACATGGTCATGAGTTGTTTGTAAATTTTCAGATGCGTATCGCTGAGCTGGCTCGGCGAGGCGATGATGAAAAACAGGTGTGAGGGGTTGTCATCCAGTGAGTTGAAGTCTATGCCCTCGAAGGAGCGGGCAAAGCCGATCAGCACCTCGCGGACGTGGCGGCTGCGGACGTGAGGAATGGCGATGCCCCGTTCCAATGCCGTGCTGGCCTTACGCTCGCGGTTGACAAAATCCGCATGCAGCTTGCGATGGTGCAGAACCTTGCCGCTGTTCTCCAGCAAAGAGACGAATAAATCCAGATAGCGCTCCTTCTGGCGTTGGTGGAACTTGGCCAGATTGAGCTCCGGGTTGTCCGGCGGCTCCTCAGGCGGTGGCAGCCACAGGTCGATCATTTCCGTGCTCATGTAACGGGCGAGGTTCATGGTTGCTTTCGGCGTTTTGTTCGGTTCAAAAATGGCGCCCGGCCGGTGCGGTGTGGAGCGGAAGCCGGGATAAACGCGAAACGCCAATATATTGCATTCCCTTTACATGAGCAAGCGTTTTGGTTCACCCGGGTTTGTTGTACTTGCCTGGTTGGGTAAAAAATGATTTATTGAGCTTTCCGGGCTGCCCAGAGTGTACCGCGGGGGCTAGTGTATCGCGACATTCATGTCGCGCGGTGCGATACGTTTCGTTAGTCGGGCTGTTTTTGGATGTATGACTTCGGGTTATCCAGTAACTCAGCATAGATGCCTCTTTGCAGCCAGACCGCCTGATAACAGCACGTGCCTGCCCCCGAGCCGTCATTCCGGTTTCCCCGCAGGGGAAGACCGGAATCTCCCAGACTCAGGCATGTGCCTGAAAAGATGAGATTCCGGCACTGCGCTGCGCTTGGCCGGAATGACAGATGTCGATACCTGGGCCAGGCCCACTTAGCTGAGTTACCCGGATAACCCTGAGTTCTGGCAGAGACGCGACATAAATGTCGCGGTACGGTACTTTTTGTTGCTCAGGTTGCTTTAGGGGGATTTCGAAATGAGGGTGTGGGCTTTCAGGTAGGCGGTATCTCGTTACGCTTGTGTACTGCTCCCGCGGGATGACGAGAGCAACTGGTTGAAATGGAAAACCCGACGCGAAAAAGGCAATGTGCGTTTTCCCCCAAAAAATCGAATTATAAATTTTCTGGCCATATCCCAGCGACAGGATCATCATGGAAAAATATTTTTACTGGTTCGGCTTTCTCGCCTATTCTGCTCTGGTC
>DRLW01000371.1 GCA_011375275.1 Bacteroidota bacterium | reverse complement strand
CTTTCATAGCCGGAAAGTCTTTAAATTTTACAAAAAATCATCTCGTCACACCGCTCCCGCGGTGTGACGTCCGTTTTGCCCCGCTCCAGCGGGGCAGTTCCGCAAGCGAAACGAAACACCATCTGCACCCGAAAACCACGCACCTATACCGGGGAATACCGGAACTCCGTGGGATTGGCCAGTTTCTGGGCGCGCTGAAGCGCGCACTACGAACGCACTCCTCTCGTCACACCGCTCCTGCGGTGTGACGCCCCGGTTGCCCCGCTCCAGCGGCAGTCCGCAAGCGCAACGAAACACCACCTGCCCCCGAAAGCACGCACCCATATCGGGAAATTCCGAAACTCCGTGGAGTTGGCGAGTTTCTGGGCGCGCTGAAGCGCGCACTACGAACGTCTCGTGGCCCCGGTGTTGTATTCCCACATAACTACAATTGCTGATTCAGAGCTGGTTCGACATCCCCCTGGCCCGGCTGCGGGCCGGGCCTGTCCCCCTTCGAAGGGGGATTTCCTCTCGTCACACCGCTCTGGCGGCAATTCCACTAGCAAAACGAAACACCACACCGCTTCAACGCGGCAACAAGCCCGGGGGCTTCTTCTTTCGCTGCTCGAAAGGATGAAAATGTGTGATCACCTCGCGCAGATAGTCCCGGTCGAGATGTGTGTACCGCTGGGTTGTGCTGATCGCCGCATGGCCGAGCATTTCCTGTACAGCACGCAGGTCGGCCCCGCCCTCGAGCAGATGCGTGGCAAAGGAATGCCGGAACGTATGGGGCGAAACCGGCCTGTCGATACCAGCCGCAACGATATATTTTTTAAAAATTTTCCACGCTCCCATGCGCGAAAGCCCGCGTCCGCGTGCGTTGAGAAAAACCGTCTCCTGCGACAGGAAAGTGCTGGCCAGCAGCGGCCGGCCTTCAAGCAAGTACTTTCCGAGCCAGTGTTCGGCTTCTGCTCCGATGGGAACATAGCGCTCTTTGCTGCCCTTGCCGAACAGACGCACGAAATGTTCGGCCGGGAAATAATCCTGACGGGTAAAGGCCAGAGCTTCGGAAACCCTGCAGCCCGTTGCGTACATGAATTCCAGCAACGCCTTATCGCGCAGCCCAAGCGCGGAGCTGACATCGATCGACGACAACATCGCCTCCACCTCATGGATTTCCAGTACTTCGGGCACTTTCTCGTCGTGCCGGGTGAAGGAGATGGTATCCGAGGGATCGGTAGCCAGAAAGCCCTCAGCAGCGCAGAAACGGTGGAACATGCGCAGGGCAGAGAGCATCCGCGCAATACTGGTCTCCGCCAGGTGCAGTTCATGCAGGTAACCGAGAAAACCGTGGATATCCGCAGTTTCTACCGCGTCGATCGGGCGTTTGACGATTTGGGTCAGGAAAGTCTGATAATGCCGCAGGTCACGCCTGTAGGCGGCGATGGTATTTTTGGCAACATTGCGTTCGACGGTGAGATACTCGAGGAAGGCGCCGATCCATTCTTCGAGAAGGAAATCGTGCGCTTGTTCAGGGGGCATGGGACTGCGGGAATTCATTCATCGTCGTCATCTTCGAGAAGAGAATCCGCGTCGAGGCGCTCCTGGCCTTCGCTCAGCAACTGTTCAGACAAAGACAGAGCGATACTCGACAACATCACCTCAGGGCCAAGCTGGGTAAAATCACCCGACAGCACCGATTCATCGACATTGGCATACAACGAACAGCCCGCCTCGCGCTCAACGATCAGTCCGCTGACTCGCCCCTCATGACGGGCGACAAAAGTCACCTCTCCCAGCATCTTGCTGATGACATAACCGGTGCAGAACTGAAGCTGAAGAAAAGCACTGGAGGCATAGACGATAATCAGATTGCCGCGCTTGTCACCGATGCGGGTGTCAGGATAGATTTCCAGGCTGATTTTTCTGCCGGCATCGGGATTTTCAACGGTCAGACGATAGTTATCCCCCATGTCCCGTGCTTCAGCACCGAGAGCTCTGGATATATGCTCGATATCTGCTTTAGTAAATTCCACCATGACCTCGTCGATAGCCTGAAAACCTTGTTCGCTCTCTTGTGCTGCGCCGAAGAATGGCACAACAGCAGCCGCACGTACACGGGGATATCATTTTCCCAACAAACGCTGCAGCAAATTTTTTCGATGGGGCACAGCCGCATGTACCGCCTGCGCGCGCTGCTCTCCATCTGCGCTTTTTTTGACGAGAGTGGCCATGTAGCCCATCTCGCCATCGATGTATTCGAGCTCAACAGGCGTGCCCGGCGGGAGTGATTTGTATCCTTCCATTTCGATCTTTGAGAAATGGAAGAACACCTCCTCACCAGACTCGGTTTCGATAAAGCCGTAGCCTTTGACCTCGTTAAACCATTTCACTCTTCCGCGCGTCACTGTTGCAAGCCTCTCGTGTCTGATCCGGACGGGGAAAATATACCGCATTATTCTGCGTTACTCATGAACCGGTGCTGCGTGCCAGGGAAGCGTGACAACTGTAAAGCTTTGTTCGATTACGTGTCTTTTCGTAATCCTGCGCAAAAAAACAGCGTTACACCTGACTTCCTGAACACCTCGGCTCAGCGGCGAATAACGGAAAATATACGTATTATATCGAGCCTTGTCAAGAAGCAACTCCCGGTACGGCAGGGATAACTCCTGATAAGAGCGTGAGTTACGCTTTTCAGCAAATCAATTGCCCGAAAGCGTGGATACAACCAGGTTGATGGGAGTACCCTGGGGCACCTCGGTTCCGGCTTCCAGGGACTGT
>DRLW01000370.1 GCA_011375275.1 Bacteroidota bacterium | reverse complement strand
TTTTCAGGCCAGAGAGCATGGGCAGCCCGCGCCAGCACGGTTTTTCCCGTGCCCGGCGGCCCGCCGATCATCACTCCCTTCAGACCGGGGTCGATCGCCAGCAGGGCCAGAGCCAGGCGCGCTTCTTTCAATCCATAGAGATGATCCATCACTCAGCACGTTCTGGATAAGAGATTCGTCGCATCGATTTCTGTAACAGCGCAGGCTCTCTGCGAGGTGCTCAAAACACCTCTTCGTCTTCGGCTGTACCCGGAAACAGCCCATCGAGAGCCGCTGCCACGCGCAGGCCCGAGTCCATCTCTTCGAGGGGGTCTCTGCGCAGCCGGTGTCGCAAACTCAAAACAGCGACTGCACGGATATCCGCTGCATGCACTTCGGTGCGTCCGGCCAGGGCCGCATAGGCACAGGCCGCGCGCTTGATGGTAATTTCCCCCCGGTGGCCGTCGATGCCGAGACGGATACACACTTCGACGGCACGGGTGAGCAAGGTGTCGGAAATCGTCACCTGCGGCAGGAGGTGTTCGCGCGCGCGGGCGATTTTGCTGCGCAGGGCCTGTTGTTTTTCCGCCCACTGGGCATGAAATTTTTGTGGATCAGCCCGAAAGGCCTCGGTGCGCGCGACGATCTGCATGCGCTGCTGCACGTCTGTAATGGTCGCTATCTGCGCGTGCAGGCCGAAGCGGTCGAGAAGCTGCGGCCGCAGGTCGCCCTCCTCAGGGTTGCCGGAACCGACGAGCACAAAGCGCGCCGGATGGCGTACGCTCAGCCCCTCACGTTCCATGACATTGACGCCGCTGGCCGCAACATCGAGCAGCAGATCGACGAGGTGATCTTCGAGCAGATTGACTTCATCGATATAGAGAAAACCACCGTGCGCGTACGCCAGCAAACCCGGCTCGAACGCTTTGACACCGTGCCGGAGAACCGCCTCGATATCCAGTGTTCCGACGACACGGTCTTCCGTGGCCCCGAGCGGCAGGTCAACAAAAGGCACGGCAACCGGCCCGCCGGGTATATTTTCAAAGAGCGCAACGCGAGTTTTCTGCCCCTGGCTTTCGATCTCCGCGTGCAGGGTGCCACGCTCGACCGGGGGCAGCAGAGCAGCGAGGGCACGCACCGTCGTACTCTTTGCCGTGCCGCGGTGCCCCATAATCATCACACCGCCGATTCCGGGGTCCACAGCATTGAGCAACAGAGCTAGTTTCATCTCCCTCTGCCCGACGATGGCAGTGAAGGGAAAAATCGGTGCGGTACTTTCTGTTGCGGTCTCGCTCATCGATACAGCGTCATCCTAATTTTCTGCCTCATCCGCTGCTTTCTCTTCCTCGCCCAATGCTTCGACAACCAGCTCGATCAGGTCTTTGACGATGATCTTGTCCTCATTACCGGTCGCCTTGACTGCGTCGGAGTACATGGCGTAATCCTTCGGGCAGACGGTGACGAAGTACTGGATATCACCGAGGGACAGGGCTTCTTCGATACGCTGTTCGCTGGTACGCTTTTGCTCGTTGGAGGTATCCATCCAGATGCGGCCGCCACCGGCGCCACAGCAGAAGGTATTGGCGCCACAACGCGGCATCTCACGCAGGTCCAGCCCCAGCGCACGGATAACCTTGCGCGGCGCTTCGATCTCGCCATTGTAGCGCGCGAGATAGCAGGGGTCGTGCAGAGTCACTTTGTAATTCAGTTTATTGGCGAAGTTGAGCTTGCCCTCTTCGATCAGCTTGACCAGAATATTGGTGTAATGGTGCGCCGTGTACGTGGCACCAAAAGCCGGATATTCGTTGCGGAACGCGTTGAGAGTGTGCGGATCCGTGGTGAAGACTTCCTTGAATTTGGCTTTTTTCAGGACAGCGAGATTATCTTCAACCAACATTTCGAACAGACCTTCTTCACCGACACGGCGGACATCGTTACCGCTGTTCTTTTCGCCATCGTAGAGAATGCCGAAGCTCAGGCCGGCACGGTGAAAGACATCAGCGACATGGCGTGACAGACCCTGGATGCGCGGATCGAACGAGCCGTAATCGCCGACAAACCACAGATAATCGACCTCCTCCTTGCGCGCATCAGGCAGTTTGAAGGACAATCCTTTCTGCCAGCGGCCGCGCTTCTTCGGCGACTCTCCGAATGAGTTGCCATAATCGCCCAGGTTCATCAGCGCGCCCTGCAGGTTATCATCGAGTTCGCCGAGATCGACGAGATGGCGGCGCATCTGCACGATGCTGGTCAGATGCTCGATGCCGACAGGACAGTTGGCCATGCAGGCCATGCAGGTCGTACAGCTCCACAGGGTTTCCGGGCGGATCACCTCCATGGGCACATCGATTTTCAGCAGTTCATCGCTGCTCTTGCCGTTTTTGGCCAGAGGCCATTTCGAACCGGGCAGGAATTTCTGCTGCAACCACTCGCCGGGCTTGAGCGCTTCATTGGCGAAGGTGCGCAGATCGAGAATGACATCGCGCGGTGACAGCGTGGTGCCGGCTGCATTGGCCGGGCAGGCAGCGTGACAGCGACCGCACTTGGTGCAGGCGTCGAAATCCAGCAGCTCTTTCCAGGTAAAGTCGGTGATCGTGGTGTAGCCCATGGGCGGCATGGCCATCTTCTTCTTTTTCTCGCCCTCCTTGGGTTCAGGGGCAGGCGGAAGCGGCGGCAGATGGCGCCCGGAGTCCGGGTCGTGAAAAATCAGGTTGAACGTATCTGTGAAGATGTGCATCATTTTCGAGTACGGCAGGTAGCCGATGAACAGAAAGACCGCGATGGCGTGCGTCCACCAGGACCAGAGGTGTGCTGTGATCAGGCTGTCAGCGTCCATCCCCTGGAACCAGCCGGCCATGAGCCAGCCGACGGGAGACCACTTCTCGAACTCCGGCATGCTCTCGGCGATACGAAAACCTTCGATAAAAAAGCCGGTGACCGCGATGATGAGAATCAGACCGACGAAAATCATATCATCGGTCGAATAACCGGAGCGGTCATATTTGCCATCCTGCTTATCAGCGCGGGTGTAGTCGAGTTTGGGCAGCTTGAAAAAAGCGCGCCGCACCATCATCATCACGATACCGATGATCAGCGCTGCGCCGGCGATATCCAGGGTCACGGAAAACCACAGGTAGAACGTCCCCTGCAGCAGTTTGATATCGAACAGCGGCACGAGGAAATCGTGGTCGATCGCGACGATGGTGGTGCCGATGAACAGCAGGACAAAACTCCAGAAGATCAGGGTGTGGGCAAAGCCGGCGAAGCTGTCGCTCTTGCGTACGGTGGAGTTGCTGGCAATGGCCGCGAGGGCGCGCGAGATGCGCTGGCCGAGGTGGTCGAACCGGTTTTCGGCCCGGCCACGGCGATATTTCAGATAGCGGCGGTAAAATCCATACAGAAAAGCCAGCGAAGTGAGGCCGGCAACTGCATAAAAGACGAGCTGCATCCACAGGGGAAAATGCAGAAAAATCTCGCGGGTGATCTGGTTGGCTTCTGGCATGCTTCTCTCCTCCTCCCGGGGTGAAATCACGGGCGCCACACAGCCGTCGTTACGCATCCGGCGGGCGGCCCGGCGCCGGAACGGCCATCTGACTCACAACAAGCTACTTCCCGACCTCTCCGCGCAGTTATGCTCTGCGCAAAGACCTCGGGTATGTGGAAAAACGTCCTTCCGAACGATGTTTCCTGTTGAAAAAGAACATGCCGGGCGCTGGTGATACGCCCGGCATGCATGAGGTACACAGGATCAGCCTTTCAGCTTCTCCGTCAAAGCAGGGACAATATCGAACAAGTCTTCCGTCGAGCCGTAGTGGGCATGTTCGAAAATAGGCGCTGACTCATCGGTGTTGATGGCGATGATCAGCTCTGCATCTTTCATACCCTCGATATGTTCCGGCGCGCCGCTGATGCCGAGGCAGAGATACAGCTTCGGCTTGACTTTGAGGCCGGACTTGCCGACCTGGCGTGTCTTGGGCAGCCACTTGTTGTCGATAATCGGCCGCGAGGCGGAAACGGCGCCACCCAGCGCTTCGGCGAGTTCCTCGACCATGGGCAGGTTTTCGTCGCTCTGAATACCGCGCCCGACGCTGACCAGAATTTCCTGCGCCGTGATATCGACATCACCGCCTTCGGGTTCGATCAACTGCTTGAAGCGGACTTTCAGATTATCCAGCTCGCCCGGGGCAGCAGCTTTTTCCACGTCCGGGGCGCCGTCTTTTTTGCCGGCATCCGCAGGGAAGGAGCCGGCCAGCACGCTGACCGCGACGGTGTCGCCTTCGAGAACCGACTCAGCATTGACTTTACCGCCGTAAAGCTGACTGGTCGCCACAGCGTTGCCGCCGTCGATGGCGACGTCGATGGCATAGGCTACCAGCGGCAGGTCGTTACGCACCGAAAGAGACGCTGCCAGGTCCATACCCATCGAGGTGTTGGGAACCAGCACCAGCCCGGGATTATTGGCCTTGACCACATCAGCCAGCGCCGCGGCGTAGGCTTCCGGGTTGAAATTTTCCAGTGCCGGATGATCGACATAGATGACTTTATCCGCTGCTCCGAGGCTACCGGCCAGGCCCTCGGCGCCGGAGCCCATCAGAACGGCGACGAGCTTGCCGCCGGTGCTGCCTGCGAGTTCACGGCCTTTGCCAAGCAGCTCATAAGTGACATCTTCAACAGAGCCTTTGAGGTGTTCTGCAACCACAAAAATATCCTGATTCATCACCGCACCCCTTTCTCTTTCAGAATTTCAAGAATCTTATCAGCGACTTCTTCGGCGTCGCCTTCAATCATTTCCGCGCCTTCACCGGCTTCCGGCGTGAACATTCTGCGCACCTCGGAGCCGACATTCACATCGACATCGCCGACTTCGACTTCTTCCAGCTCAGCCTGGCGCATGATCTGGCGCACACGGCTCACAGGCGCATAACGCGGCGTTTCGCGGGCAGCCTGAATGCCGAGCACCGCAGGCAGGTCAACCTCGAATTCCGCCATCATGCCGCCGGCGTACTCTTTGTGTACTGTTGCCGTATTGCCGGAAAGCGTGACACCGCTGACCACGCTGACGTGCGGCACGCCGAGATAGTTGGCCAGCAGAACGCCGACCTGGCCGTCACGATCATCCGCGGCCTGAACGCCGGTGAGAATCAGATCATAGTCCATGCCTTTGATCGCCTCAGCCAGAGCTTTGGCCAGCACATGCGAGGCCGTGCCTTCTTCAAAATCACCGGTGATCTTCACCGCGTTGTCCGCTCCTTTGGCGATGGCGGTAAACAACGCTTTGTCCGTTTCTTCACCATCAAAAGCGATGACTGTAACCGTGGCGTCACCCTCTTCTTTGAGCTGGAGAGCTTCTTCCAGAGCGTGGTCATCGAACTCATTGAGCTTGTAGCTGAGAAAATCCCGATCCAGATCGGTGCCGTCCTCGTTGATTTCGAGTTCATCCACCAGATCGGGAACCATTTTGATAGGGACGATGATATTCATAGTCAACTTTTCTCCCTGGTTAATTTAATCTGTCAATTCATAATCTGAAAATCATGCTTGCAAAAAGAGAGTAATTATATTTTTATTAATTATTTATACCGATAGTTTTCCTCTCGTCACATCGCTCCTGCGGTGTGACGTACCTGTTGCCGCTCCCGCGGCAGCACCACCATCGAGACGACTGGCTATCCATTTCACTCAGCAAACCAGCCTGGCCCATAAATCGACATCTGTCATTCCGGCCGAAGCGAAGCGAAGTGCCGGAATCTCATCTTTTCTGGCACGAGCCTGAGTCTGGGAGATTCCGGTCTTCCCCTGCGGGGAAACCGGAATGACTGTTCTGGTGTAGGCACGTGCAGTTGACAGGCAGACTAGTCGAAAAAATGCAACCGTGCTGAGTTAAATGAATAACCAGACAAACAAACCCAGGTAACCACTGAACGCAGCATGTGTCTGCACCAGTCCCTCTCATCACACCACTCCCGCGGCAGTACACAAGCGCAACGAGATACCCCCTGCCCCGGGCATCATTGTCCGGAGTACATACAAAAAAGCCTGCACCGTCAAGCGCCAGCTTGGACGACACAGGCCGAAAAATTCGCGGCATCCGGACACTTACAAGGCGCCTTCGATCCACCTGTCCACGGTTTTTTCGATGGAGAAAAAGTCCGTGGAGTTGAACCGGAACGTCTTGTGCCGGTAGTCGCCATTCGGCAGCCGTTCATACTGCTGGCTGTAAAACTCTCGTTCTGCGGTAATCTTCTGCAGAGCTGCCACGAGGGCATCGACATCCTGCATGGTGTTGTAGATGCCGAAACTGGCGCGCACCATGCCGCGGTGCAGCTCGGCCAGCTCCTCCAGCTCCCTGTCGCTGAGCTGTTCAGCCTCCTCGCTCAGCTTTTCCGTGATCATCTCGCGCACGTAGGGATGGGCACAGAAACAGGCATTGCGGACGGCAATATTGAAATAGTCATTGAGAATCGCGGCCAGAAGCGCATGATCCATCTTTTTGATATTAAAAGAAATAGCGCCGGTTCGCCTGCATTTCTCACAGTCGGTTTCACCATATACGACCAGATCAGGAATCTGCTCCATGGCAGCGAGGGCACATTCGATCAGGGTATGTTCCTCACGATCGATAAACTCCATGCCGATGCGGTCGAGCAGACAGAGCACGCCGGCCAGCCCCACGGCACCGACGATATTGGGCGTCCCGGCTTCCTCGCGGTCCGGGAATTTCTGCGTCGGCACATAGCGATTGACGTACACATCATCCACCATGCCGCCGCCCACTTCCACCGGCTCGATTTCCGAAAAAACCTCTTTGCGCGCGATAACCACACCCGGCGAGCCCGGGGCGTAGATTTTGTGGCCGGAAAAGACCAGCACATCGAGATCACGCGCCGGATTGTCATGGCCGCTCATCTGCACCGGAATGTGCGCGGCCATCTGTGCGCCATCGACGACGATCAGAGCGCCGTAACGGTGCGCCAGCTCTGCGATGTCGTGCACCGGGTTGATGATCCCTGTCACGTTGGATACCCCGGTAATCGCGACATAGTTGACGCGCTCACCGTACTGTTGCAGCGCCTGCTCCAGCCGGTCCACATCGACGCAACCGAGGGCATTGGAGGTCATCATCGCCGGGATGTGCACCACCTCGGGGAAGTGCCTGCGGTGCGGCAGATCGTTGGAGTGGTGCTCCATGATCGTGGTGA
>DRLW01000369.1 GCA_011375275.1 Bacteroidota bacterium | reverse complement strand
CACCGCTGTAAAAGACAACGAAAAGCTGACCCCTCTGCTGCAACATTCTCATACCGAATTTCTGGCCAAGCCCTTTGTTATCGAAGTTCTGCGTGAAAAAGTACGCAGCCTGCTGAAACTGGATGCATAGCCGGCTTGTAACGACTGATTCACCTCGTCGTTTGTGCCTGTGCCCGCCCGCCTTGCTGTGGCACGGTGAGGTGCCCGGTTTGCTCCAGAATGATTTTTCCAGCCTCGGCCAGATGCCGGTTCCTTCCGAAATCAATACCATTTTGAAAAACGTATCCGAACAAAAATCCCCGGTCACGTTTGATGTGCCGGGGATTAAAGTTTGGCCTTCATCACCAAAGCACGCTTCAGTACCCGTGCCTCTGCATGGTCAGTTAAGCGGGGTGAAACGGGTTCCTGCTCTGCAGCGTGATGAGAAGAAGGGGCGACTGCGGATTACAGCGAAATGCCACGCATGCTCAGGATAAAGCGCCATTCCTCCGGCTGAACCGGCTGAACCGACAGGCGGCTGTTGTTGACCAGAACCATGTTCTGTAACTCCGGCGTTTTTTTGATTTCGTCGAGGGTGACAGGCGGGTCCACAGCCTGCACGGCCTGGACATCCACCATGACCCAGCGTGGATTGTCCGGATCATCTTTCGGGTCGAAATATTTGTGCCCGGGATCATGGGCATAGTGGTCCGGATAGGCGGCGCGAACGATGCGCGCGATGCCGTGGATCGCCGGTGGTTTGACCACACTGTGGTAGATAAAGGCGAGATCGCCCTCCTGCATTTCATCACGCATCAGGTTGCGCGCCTGATAGTTGCGTACACCTTCCCAGAACGTTGTCTTGTCCGGCTCGTTGACGAGATCCTGCCAGGAATAGGTGTTGGGTTCGGTTTTTAAAAGCCAATATTTCATCGTCGGTACTCCGATTTCAGTTTGTGCTTGTAATCGCTTGTTTTTCTGTTTCGCTCAGCTCGGGTTTTTCCGCGCGGCGGAAGAATTTGCGCATGCCGCCGGTGAACAGTTTTTGTGGCAATAATCTGATGATGTGGTACAACATCCGCATGCGGAAGGGGAAAATATACACCGCTTTTTTGCGTGCCACAGCATGCAGCATCAGGTCGGCTGCACGGTCAGCAGGCACGACCCAGAAGGCATTTTTGTTCGAAGCGATGATCGGTGTGTCCACAAAGCCGGGGTGGATAGTGGTAAACTGGATGAACGGCAGCTCTGCGGACAGGCTTTCGAGCAGGTATTGAATCGAAATTTTGGTTAAACTGTAAACACCGCGTGTTGGCAACCCGCGTACCGATGCCATCGAGCCGATGCCGACGATAGTGCCCTGTTTGCGCGGCACCATGTGGTTGAGGCAGGCTTTTACCGTATGCATGGTGCCGTACAGATTGGTTTTCAGGCAGGCGTCGATCAGCTCCCAGTCCCATTTTTTAAAGGAAGAAGGCGCGCTGATGCCGCTGTTTGCCCAGGCAACATCGATGCGGCCGGCGTGTTCGTGGAAATCATTGACCGCGGCGAAAACAGCCTCGCGGTCACGGATGTCGCAGCCTCGGATCCAGAAGGTGCTGTCGGTGTGCTTGAGGGAGTCTGCGAGTTCCTGCATTTTTTCCTCTCTCCGGCTGAGTAGCCCAAAAGTGACGCCATAGGGGGCCAGGGCCTCGGTCAGCGCCCAGCCCAGCCCGGAGGATGCTCCGGTGATGAGCACGGATTTACCGGACCAGTATTCACGTAGTATGCTGCTGTTTTTCGCCATGTCATATTTCTCCACAACTGTCAGTTTCTGATCTGATTGGGTACATTATCGGTTCCTTTTGTGCACTGTGAGAAATTTTTTTGTGCGGCCATGCCGCAACTGGTGTCCCTTTGGGGGCAGGCGCAGTTTCTGTTCGCCATGCCGGTCGCTCGCAGCCGGGGACTGTCCGCACGCTCATTCCCGGGCCGGCCGGCGGAAAAAATAGCGGCGCACGCCCGCGCAAGCGCCCGGGGCAGGCTGCCGCGCAGGTATCTCCCAAACGCTGTCATAGCCTTCGATCAGCAACCAGAAATCCGGCCGCGGTTGCGAAATTCCTGCTTCTGTTCTGCATGAATCCGGCAAGCCGGCTTTGAGCAGCAAATAAGGGATGATGTTGGAATGGGAGACCAGCAGCACGGTCTGATCCTGTCCGAAATCCTGCTTCACCTGTTTCCAGAACGCATCGATCAGGCTGGTGTCCTGCAGGGCACGGTTGACGCCGATGCCTGCGTTCTGCGCCTGCGCGATGATAAACGCCGTGTGCAGCGTGCGCGTCGTGGCGCTGCTGAGCACGGTATCGACGCGGATGGAGCGGGCGTGCAGCCAGCCGGACAGGGCATGGCTGGTGGCGACGCCTGCCGGGCTCAGGGGCTGGAAACTGTTGAACTCGCCATGTGGCCAACCGGACAGCTTTTCACTGTGGCGGATAATCAGCACCCTCGGCTGTGCCGGCAGCACTGTGGCGGACAGAAACAGGCCGGAGAGCAGGGTGAGCATCTGTAAGGTTTTCATTTTATTCATCCGGGTTGAGCAAGCGCAATGAGACCAGTTCATCGGCGCCGAGGAATGTACTGTCCGCATGGGTGTACCATTTGCGCAGTTTCGGCAGCCTGATCGTGCCCGAGTCTTTCATGCCCTCGAGAGTGATAAATTCGCCGTCGTTTTTCGCTTCATCGCGATAAAACCGATAGCCTGTGAGTGCGTGCGATTCGCGGTCGAAATAAAAATACCAGATATCATGCCCCACGTCCGGATCGTAGGTCACGCGCAGGCGGTAGAACAGCCGGCCGTCAAATTTTGCAACCTGCACAGCCTCATCGATGCGCGTACCCGGATCGCGCAGTTTCATCGGCAGGCCCCAGAGATAGACATAGTAATTGCGCATGAACAGCGCCCGCTCGGGTGTCAGGCGGTATTTTTCGCGCAGTGATTCGGGAAAATCCGACTCGCCATCTACCGTAATGCTGACCTGGTCGCCGTCGAATGTATAACCGAAGGTATGGCCGTCGAAGATGCGCACCAGATCGACTTTGTTCTGGTGGTTGTTGATGATCAGGCGGGTTTTACGGTCTGGCCCGTTTGGCCGGGTCTCGCGCAGATGCAGTTCCAGGATGGCATCGCCCCACTGTTTCTCCGGATCGTGATAGCGGATGGAGCCTTCGAGCAGCTCTTGTGCAGAAGGTACTTGCGCGAACAGCAGGGTGGGGAGCAACAGAAACAGCATTCTCAGCATGGGGTGTTCTCCGGGTTTGGGGTGGACAGGCTTCTCACTTCCGGCGTTCCTGTAAGTAGCGCGAGGCGAGAAGTTCGCTTTTTCGCTCCGGGCCAAGCACGCGCCGGATCCACTGCAGGCGTAAATCACGCACACTGTTGTCGTCAAGCTGCCAGGGAATATCTGCGGCATGCAGCCGGTGAATCAGGTGCGAGACGATCAGCGCTGCGCTGACGGAAATATTAAAACTCTGCGTGAAACCGTACATCGGGTATTTGAGAAAAACATCAGCCTCGCCGGCGACAACCTCGCTGATGCCATCTTCTTCATTGCCGAAAATCAGGGCGGTTTTTTCCCTCAGGTCCAGCTCATCCGGGGTGATGGCTGCGTCGCTGAGAGTGGTGGCTACTAAAGTATAGCCTTTTTCCCTCAGGTGGTGCAGGCAGGGGCGTGAGTTGTCCCGCGTTCCACCTGTCCAGCGGTGCAGATCGACCCATTTGGAAGCACCCTGGGTCACGGCCTTTTTGGTGCGAAATTCGTTACGGTTCTCGATGATATGCAAATCCTGAATGCCGAAACAGTCACAGGTGCGGATCACGGCGCTGGCATTTTGCGGCTGGTAAATATCTTCCAGCACCACGGTGATGTGCCGCGTGCGCCAGCGCAGAACCTGTTCGATTTTATCGAGCTTGTTTTGCGTGATGAACCCTGAGAGATACTCGGTCAGTTCCTGCCGGAGTTCATCATCGAGGGAAGAAAAAATATCGCTCATGCTCTGCCTGTAGTGACCTTGAGCGCAGTGAAACAGCGCATCAGTATGTTTTGGCAAACGGATAAAATACGATCCAGGAGAGGTTTTATACAAGGAAAAATAACGGAAGGGGAAATTCCTGCGGTACATACCGGCGATAGCCTGTCTGCGGGCCGGTACGGCGCCATTCTGCGCTGCGGCAGTAACAGCGTTTTATGGGGAGAAAAACATTCGGCAGGCGCCGTACTCTTCGGAGAGAGTGTGTTTACGCCTGCCGGGTGTGCCGGAAGTTTACAGCGCGTCAGCTCCGGATTCGCCGGTGCGGATGCGGTAGGACTGCTGCACATCGATGACGAAGATTTTGCCATCGCCGGGGTTGCCGGTGTGCGCGTGCTGCAGGATGGTCTGGACCACCTGGTCGGCCAGTTCATCGGGAACGACGATCTCCAGCTTGGCTTTTTTGGCGTATTCGATAGCGTCCAGCGTGATCTTGTCGCGAGCACCTGAGGCCAGGCTGCGGCCAAAGCCCTGGACGTCGGTATCGACCGTCATGCCGGGCAGTCCCTCGATCTGCTTCAGCGCATCGACGACTTTGGCGAGCATGAACGGCTGAACAATAGCTTTGATTTCTTTCATTGAGAAACTCCATTTTTTGGGGTTAGTCTGCTTGCGATTGCTTTTCCTGCGCAGACGTGCTCCAGAACCGGAAACTCGTATTCCGGTTAAAAAGCGAGGCCGGTGGGGCGACCGGCCTCATAAAAGTTACAGCTCCGGCGATGCGGGTTTTTCTTCAAACCAGCCATAGAATGCCGGTAGCAGAAGCAGGGTGGAGACGATAGTACTGAACAGCCCGCCGATCACAACCGCAGCCAGCGGCCGCTGCACTTCACTGCCGATGCCCTGAGAGAGCAGCAGGGGAAACAAGCCCAGCAGCGTCGTCAGCGCTGTCATCAGAATCGGGCGCAGGCGCAACAGGCCGCCCTCGATCAGTGCTTCGCGCAGAGGCGTGCCCTGCCGGCGCATGTCGTTGATAAAGCTGACCATAACGATACCGTTCTGCACGGCCGTTCCCATGAGCGCGATGAAACCCACGGAAGCAGGCACTGAGAGATATAACCCGCCTGCCCAGAGTGCGAAGATCCCGCCGGTGATCGTGATCGGCAGGTTGAGCAGGATGAGCAGAGCATTTTTCATCGAGTTAAAGGTGCTGAACAGCAGGATGACGATCAGAACCAGTGTGATAGGCAGGATGACGGCCAGCCGGCGGTTGGCGCGTTGCTGGTTTTCGAACTGCCCGCCCCAGGTGATGAAATACCCCGGCGGCAGCTCGACGGATGCGTCGATTTTTTCCTGCGCCTCGGCGACGAAACTGCCGATATCCCGGCCGCTGACGTTGCACTGAATGGTCAGACGGCGTTTGGAATCCTCACGGCTCACCTGTGCCGGCCCCTGTTCGATGTAGATATCGGCGAGCTGGGCCAGGGGGATGCGATTGCCATCCGGTGTGCTGACGAGAATGCTGCGGATTTCCTCGAGGTCTTTGCGGTATGGCTCTGCCAGGCGCACCAGCGCGGCAAAGCGCCGGTCGCCCTCGAGAATCGTGGTGGCAATTTTACCGCCGATGGCGATCTCAACCACGTCCTGGATATCCGAGACGTTCAGTCCGTAGCGGGCCACCTTACGGCGGTCGATTTTGATCTGCAGATAGCCCAGGCCGGTGACCTGCTCTGCCTGCACATCGCGGGCGCCGCGGACACTGTTGAGGATCGAGACGATCTCATCGCCCTTTTTCTTGAGAATGCCGAGGTCCTCTCCAAAAACCTTGACCGCAAGCTGGCTGCGCACCCCGGAAATCAGCTCCTCGACGCGCAGGGCGATGGGCTGGCTGAAGGAAAAAATAACGCCGGGAATCACCTTCAGCCGTTCGCGCAGCTCATCGACGATTTCTTCCTTGCCATAGCCGTCACGCCATTCGGAAAGAGGCTTCAGCATGATGTACATATCGCTGAAATTCGGCTGCATCGGGTCGGTAGCCACCTCAGCACGACCAGTACGTGAGACGATTGTGATCACCTCGGGTGTCTTCAAGACTTCGCGTTCGATGGCCGAGGACAGGTGGTTGCTGCCCTGGAGCGCAATGGTTGGCAAACGGATAGCCTGCAACGCGATGGCCCCCTCTTCCAGCTCGGGGACGAACTCCGTACCCAGGAAGGGCAGCAGGCCAAGCGAGGCGACAAACAACAGCAGCGCCAGCAGCGCTGTCAGCTTGCGGTTGTCCACTGCACGTTCGAGGATCGGCCGGTACACCCGTTTGAGAAACTCGACGAGAACGTTTTTCTTGTCTGAAATTTTACCTTTGAGCAGGAAGGTGGACAGCAGCGGCGCCAGGGTCAGGGCCAGCAGCAGGGAGGAGAACAGGGCAAAACTGATCGTCAGTGCCAAAGGTGAGAACATCTTGCCCTCGAGACCGGTCAGGGTCATCAGCGGCAGGAACACGATCACTACAACGAAGATGGCAAAGGCACTCGGCCTGCCAACTTCCTGGGCCGCGCGCAGAACAGTGACTGCGATCGACTCATTGCTGCCGTTGCGCTGGTTTTCCTGAATATGCCGGATGACATTTTCCACCACCACGATGGCACCATCCACCATCATCCCGATACCGATGGCCAGCCCTCCCAGGCTCATCAGATTTGCCGACAGCCCGGTGTAGTACATGATGATGAAGCTGATCAGCGCTGACATCGGCAGAACCAGCGCGACGATAAAAGCGCTGCGCAGGTTGCCGAGGAAGAAGGCCAGCACCAGGACGACCAGAAAGCCACCGATGAGCAGGGAGCTGGTCACAGTATTGAGAGCCGCGTTGACGAGCTCGATACGGTCGTAGTACGGAACAACACGGATTCCCTCGGGCAAGGCTTTTTTGATCTCTTCGAGCTTCTCTTTGACGCTCTTGACCACATCGCGGCCGCTCTCGCCCTTGAGCATCATGACGATACCGATGACGGTTTCTCCCTTGCCGTCTTTGGTGGCAGCGCCGTAGCGCACCGCCGGGCCGATTTCCACGCTGGCAACATCGCGGATGTACACCGGCGTGCCGTTGCGCGAGGCCACGACGATATCCTCGATGTCTTTCTCGTCGTTGATCAGGCCGACACCGCGGACGAGAAACTGCTCGAAGTTGCGCGTGATGTAGTTACCGCCGGCGTTGGCATTGTTCTCTGCCACAGCGCTGAAAACATCGTTCAGGGTGACTTCATAGGCGACCAGGCGCTCAGGATTGACGAGAACCTGATACTGTTTGACATACCCTCCGAGACTGTTGACTTCGATGACCCCGGGAACGCCGCGCAGAGACGGTGCGATCATCCAGTCCTGGATCGTCCGCCGCTGCATCGGCGTGTAGTCCTCGCCTTCGATGGTGTACTGGTAGATTTCCCCGAGACCTGTCGATACCGGCCCCATCTCCGGAGTGACGCCTTCGGGCAGCTCTTCCTGCACCGAAGCCAGTCGCTCGAACACCAGTTGGCGGGCAAAATAGACGTCCATATCATCCTCAAAAACGAGGGTGATGGCTGAGAGCCCGAACTGAGATATGGAACGGCTTTCGACGAGATTCGGCAGACTGCTCATCTCGATTTCGATGGGATAGGTCACCTGTTTTTCCACTTCAACAGGAGAAAAACCCGGAACGGTCGTCAAAATCTGAACCTGATTGTTGGTCACATCAGGGAAAGCATCGATTGGCACGCGCTGGTAGCTGACGATGCCCCAGGCAACGAACCCGACCAGGGCAAGGCCGACCAGCAGCCGTTGCTTTATGGCAAATGCGATGAGTTTGTTTATCATAACGCTGTTATTTCCTTCAGTTGATGATTAACCCGATTGCTGTATGCTCTCGCTCGCGCGATGAGTTCGGGATAACTGAAAAATTTATTTTTCAGAGCTTGTTGTGTTTGTTGCTGAAAACCAACCCGTGACCGCAGAGGGTCTCCGGATGTCAGGAATTTCGGCTTAGTGATGATCTCCGAAACTTTCTTTGGTCATTTCGGATTTGAGGAAAAAAGCACCGCTGGTGACGATCTCTTCATCGCCTCTCAGGCCGGCGACGATCTCGACGAGGCCGCTCTGGCGCAGGCCCGGAGATACCGGCACTTTGCGAAAGCTCACGCGCTCGCCATGCTCGTTTTCTTCGCCATGGTCGTCACCTTCTTCCTCAGCGTGATCGTTCTCTCCGGCTTCTTCCTCGGTTTTGACAAACACAAAATTACCACTGTCATCACTCTGCAGCGCATCTTCAGGTATGACCACTGAATTGCGGCCTTTTTCGTGGAAAATCCGCATGGTGGCGTACATTTCCGGGCGCAATTTTTCCTCAGGATTGTCGGCCGTGCTGCGCACTTTTACGGTGCGGGTCATCTCATCAACTACGGCACTGATGAACTCCAGTTTGCCTTCAAAAACCTCGCCCGGCCAGGCTTCGGTTTCAACCTCAACGCGCTGGCCAAGCTTGACCGCGGAAAGGTCTTTTTCGTAGATGTCTGCCACGACCCAGACCCGGGCGATATCGACGATTTCCATCAGGTCTGTACCCGGTTCGATCAACTGGCCCAGGGAGATGGAAAATTTGCTGATGATACCCGAGATCGGGGCATAGATTTTCAGCGTTGCCGTGGGCGTCGTGGAGTCGTGGCTCGTCTTGCCGGTTGCAAGCTGGATCAGCTTTTCCGCCTCGGCATCGCTGATACCGATGGAGTGCAGCCGCTGATCTGCAGCGCTGAATGCAGCGCGGGCTTCGTCAAAAGCAGCGCGGGCATCGATATAGGCTTTTTGGGCCGCGATGTTTTCCTTGAGCAGCTTTTGCTGGCGTTCATAATTTGCTTTCGCCGAATGCAGAGCCGCCTGGGCGCGGATAAATTCTCCCTTGATCTCGCCGATTTCCAGCCCCTGTATCTCGAAAAGTGCCTGCCCGGCCTTAACCCGGTCGCCTTCCTGAACATACAGGCTGGTGACCCGGCCGGAGATCAGCGTCCCGATATCAGCACGTTTCTTCGGCATGGCCTCGATGCGCGCGGGTGCCATCAGATATCCCGTGAACTGGCGTTCCAGGGGTTTGGCATAGGTGATCTTCATCAGCTCAATCTGTTCTTTCGTCAGGGAAATAATGCTCGAAGAACCGCCATGCTCTTCGCCGTGCTCTTCTCCTTCACTCTCTGCAGCAGGGCTGCACGCTGTCAGGAAAGCCAGCGGCAGCAACACCAGAAGCAGGCGGGCAAATGATCTATCTTTTTTCATGATTCACTCCATCTCTTGAATGTATCCCGGTTTGTTCACAATCAGTGCCTTGGATTAAGGATGCCGGGGTACTGAAAATTTTCAGATTTTACGTTTTGTTTCGTGTGAGAATATCAATGCTCTTGTGTTGCGTGCGGTTACTGCAGCAGGATGAGCCCGCTCGCGCGTTCCAGCGCTGCGATCGCAGCGTAGTAACCGGCCAGGGTGTCGATATAGCCCTGGCGTACTTCGATCAGCGTCTGCTGGGCTTCGATGACTTGCAGATAGCCAATTTCGCCTTCTTCATAACTGCGCAGCGCGATACGGTAAACTTCGTTGGCCTGCTCGAGCAGGGTTGCAATGTACGCCTCCACCTGGTCGCGCTGGGCCTGGTATTCGGAAAAAGAGGCCTCGATATCTGAGAGCAGATCGAGCTGCTGGCGCAGTTTGATGCTTTTTTGCATGGAGTAACGCGCTACGGACTGCTGGATTTCGCCACGTTGGCGGAAGGCAAACCAGAGCGGTACCTGCAGGCCGACCTCGATGCCATAAAAATCAGGATTGCCGCCCAGGTTTTGCCGGAATGCACTGATTTCGATGGCCGGCAACAGGCTGCCCCAGGCCAGTTTGCGCATGTGTCCGGCTGCACTGACCAGTGCCCCTGCCTCGCGCAGCACCGGATGTGCTGCTAATGCCTGTTCGCGGATATTGTCCAGTGTGATCGCGCCGTCCAGCCGCCGATAGTGCAGCGAATCCGCGGAGGCGATCGGCGAATCGGCTTTGCGGCCGAGAATGCTGTTCAGGCGGGACATGGCAGCCCGGGCGCGGCTTTCTGCACCGCGCAGATCATTTCGCGAACGGGCCAGTTCCACATTTGCGCGCACCATTTCGATCGCCGGGGCTTCGCCCACTCGCCGGCGAATGCTGACTTTGTTGTAAAAATCTTCCGCCAGAGCCACCCGCTCGCGCGCCAGTTGCAGCGTTTCATTCGAGGCCAGATAGCGATAATACGCTTCGATAACAGCGGCGCGCACGTTGAGTTTGCCCTGTTCCAGCCGCCAGCGTGCTGCCTCAACTTCGCGGGAAGCAAGGCGGTTGCGCCAGAGTATGTTGGTGGGGAATTCGATTTGCTGGGTCAGGGTGAGACGTTTTTCATCGAACTGTTCCAGGCCTGACCCGCGTGGCACGCCTTCCCAGCCGTAAACCAGGTTCGGGTCTGAAGGCCACCAGGTAGTCCAGGCGCGGCCCTTTTCGGCCACGTATGCTTTGTGCAAAGCCTGGATATCCGGGCTTTGCTCCATGGCCATGGTGATGGCCTTGTCGATAGTCAGCTCCTGCGCTCGTCCCTGTACCGTCATCGAGCTCAGCATGAGCAGGAGCGCCAAAGCTGTCGCGTACGGATTGATTGATCTCATGGATATGTGTTGCTCCTTTACATAAAAAAGGGTTGTGATAAAGACGAAGCCCGCGGCCGGTTGTGTTGCCGGCACAGGGCTTATTTTGATCGCTCCCTTTTGCTGCACGGAGCGGGGAGCGGTCTGATATGGTTTTGCCTGTTTATTCACCTGTCCACCCATCCCGTCTGGAATGGCGGAATGTTGAACAATGCACTTGTTCCGATCTGTTTATGGACTCATGCTGTGCGCATGAGATATCGGGATTATTGAAGAATTTTCTACTTTATTAACATCTGGTTATTCAGTCACCGCCGGGTGCCCCCATTTTCTCGCCGGTGAAAAATGGCTATGAGACTATGGCCGAAAATTCTTATCCTGACTTCTCCGCTCGGCTGCAGCCCGCGGATGACCATGGGGATTCAACCCAGACCATTGGACGATTATTGTTTCAGTGGTAGAAAATATCAGAGATTTGCAGTGTTCAGGCTGACTGCCTGGAGCAACGGATCAGTTTTGCGCAGCAGGCTGAAGCAGAGCTTACGCGAAAACTGTTTGCGGAAGAGATAGAGGGGGATGGTAGATGACGCGGACGAGAACAGCCTCGCACGAGGGCATCTCAAAGCTGATGCGCCCGATGCAGCTCAGATCGATGCTGGCAACAACGAAAGCAGTGTCGTTGAACTGCGTGTGACAAACGCAGGGGCAGACATCATCATTGGCCTCGGACAGGGGCGGATCATCCGGGTTCTGCTGGGTGTGGCTGCCGAGAATGGCGCATACAACCGTGGCGCAGTCCTCGGATACCGTACCTTCGAGACAATCAGCATCACCGCAGTAGAGCAGTGATGCGGCGCTTGCGATGAGTAGTGCAGAGGCGATGGTATGAATGAATTTTATTTTCACAGATAGATTCTATGCTGAATTTAT
>DRLW01000368.1 GCA_011375275.1 Bacteroidota bacterium | reverse complement strand
TGCACCTGCATCTAAGACAAGAACGTGATAAGGCTTACGAGCAATTATATGGTGCTACTACTTGATACCAATATCTGGATTAAAGGATTACGCCAAAGCAATAACGCTTGCCAAATAATCTTGAGCCACCTTGGATTGTTTGATGTGCTTTTCCCCGCACAAGTTCGACAAGAGCTTTCCAATAACCTCAGTGCCTTAGAAACATCCCTTTTATACAACCTTATTCATGCTGCCGCTGGGTTTCTCGACTTTGAGCCACCGCCGAAACAGTTAGTTGACCATTATTACGACAAAGGCTTGCGGAAGGGTGATATGATAATTGCTGCGTTTTGCGAGTGGCGGAACGTCGATGTCGTTGTCTCTACAAATCGAGACTTCTTGCGTGGTATTTCTGGTGAAGTTCCGTTCAAGATAATGTCTCCTGAACATTTTTGTCTACAGGCGAAATTACTATGAAAACCTTAGAACTGAATCAAATTGGACAAATTGCGGTCACGGTGAACGATGTAGACCGTGCTGTTACATTTTACCGCGATGTGCTGGGAATGTCGTTGCTGTTTCAAATGCCAGAAATGGCGTTTTTTGTGTGCGGCGGTGTGCGCCTCATGCTGGCAACACCGCAAGGTGAAAGTGGTGGCACATCACTAATTTATTACCAAGTCGCCGATATTCAGGCGGCGCATGAGCAATTGCTTGCCCACAACGCCACGATAGTACGCGCCCCCCAACTTACCGCGAAGATGCCTGACCACGAATTATGGCAATGCTTTTTTCGTGATCCTGATGGCAACCTGCTGGCCTTGATGAGCGAAGTGCGTACATAATAAATTCCTTGGCGACTTTGCGCCTTGGTGGTTCATTCGGCCGAAACAATACAAATGTCTCTCACCAAAATCCATGAAAATTGCTATCCTGTCTGACATACACGGCAACACCGTCGCCCTCGATGCCGTCCTCGCCGATATTGCCCAAAATCGTCACGTTGACCATTTCTGGGTGTTAGGAGATTTGACTGCGCTTGGTTTTGATCCCGTCGGTGTGATTGAGCGCGTCCAAGCTTTACCAAATGCCGTGATAACCTATGGCAACGCCGATTACTATCCCACCTCTGGCAACTACCCTGCACCGTTTATTGCTGATGTCGAAGCCAACCCCGCTTTACTCACCCAATATGGCGAGGTGCAGCGCAGCTTTGCATGGACGGCTGGCATGGTGACACAGGCAGGCCATTTTGATTGGTTGGCAACCCTGCCACTCGATGTGCGGCTCACGTTACCCGATGGCACACGAGTTTTGGGCGTTCACGCCTCACCCAATGCGTTTGAAGGGGCTGGCTTCTACCCTGATCGTGACGCTCATCCTGTCTACAGCGAAAAGGCGATGACAGCGCGGTTAGCGGGAGCAAACGCTGATTTGCTACTCGCAGGGCATTGTCATTGGCCGATGAATGAGATAATTGCTGGTGTGCATGTCGTTGTCACTGGTGGCATCAGCAATCAATCTCATGTTGATCGACGGGCAAAATACGTTATCTTGGATACGGATGCTGAATTGGGCTATAGTGTGACTCATCATTATGTTGCTTATGATTATCAAGCACATATTGCTGCGTTGATCGCCTCTCATCATCCATCCCTGAGCCTGCGCCCGCCCATAGACATCGACCGCCGCCTGGGGCAGTTGATCCGTTATCCGTACGGATGCATCGAGCAGATCGTGTCTGCTGTTTTCCCGCAGTTGACCCTCAGCTCGTTCATATCCGATGGCAGCCTGGCAGGCTGGACCCGGGAGCAGATCGACAAAAACATCAACGCAGGGATTCAGCGCCTGCGGGCATTTCAACGACTCGATGGCAGCTTTTCCTACTGGCCGGGGACTGATCGGGTATCAGATTGGGGAAGCAACTATGCCGGCCATTTTCTCATCGAAGCCAGGCGACTGGGCTACAACGTTCCTGAGACGTTACTGGCCCCCTGGCTGCGCTACCAGCAGAAAAAAATCCGCTCGACGCGACTGCCGCTGTTATCGCGCGCCTATAAAGCCTACGTGCTGGCCCTGGCAGACAAGCCTGCCTACAGCGCCATGAATTTGTTGAAGGAAAACAACCTGCGCGACATGAACGATACCGAAAAGTGGCTTCTGGCCGGTGCCTATAAAATCGCCGGCGTCGATCGGGTGGCGGAGGCGATTCTGCGCGACACCGGCACCACAGTCCGCGACTACAGAGAGCGCGCGCAGACCTATGGCTCCACCCTGCGCGATCAGGCGATTATCCTGGAAAATATGGTGCTGGCCGATCGCATGGACGAAGCCAACCAGATCGCGAAAACAATTGCCGCCGCTCTCTCCAGCGACCTGTGGTTATCCACTCAGGAAACCGGCTTTGCGCTGTTGGCCATGGGAAAGTTTTTGCAAAAAGTCGAAGGGACACAGGGGCAAAACGCATCTCTCGCAGGAAACCTGCGGCTGCCCTCGGGAGAAAAAATCATTTTCGACAGCAAAAAGAAAGCGTGGAGCTATGAGTTTACTGAGGGATTCGGCGAAAAAGCAGTTCTCGAGCTGGACAGCAAAAGCGGGGTGACCACGGCCTTTGTCACTCTGACCTGGGAAGGTATCCCTCTGCGAGGATCAGCCACGGATGCGGCCAGCAATCTCGGCCTGACTCTGCGCTGGTTGAATGAAGATGGTGCCCCGATCGATGTCAAAAATCTGCGCCAGGGGCAGGTTTTCTGGGGGCATTTTCGCGTGTCTGCGACAAGCGGCATCCCGATCGAAGAAATTGCACTTGAGCAGATTTTGCCTGCAGGCTGGGAAGTGGAAAACACACGACTGCGTTGGGAGGAACTGCCGGGCTGGATGAACAAATGGCTGCTGCAGCAGGAGGAGTACCTCGACATCCGCGACGACCGCATCCGGTGGTTTTTTGATCTGCCGGCAACGGGCAGAAAAAACAGCGGGTTGGATTTTGTCGTCAAGCTACGCGCTGTAACGCCGGGCAGATACACCCTTCCCCCGGCTCAGGTGCAGGCCATGTATGATCAGAGCTACTACGCGCGCAGGGCCGGAGGGGACATCACGGTTGCGAAGAAGTGATCACTGTCGCTGGCCGGCCTTTTCCGGAACTGGCAGCAGCAGTGCGGTGTTCAGTGTACCGCCTGCTGCAGAACATGGTTGATTTTATCGGCGAGATCACCGGCAGAGTACGGCTTGCTGATAATATCACAGAACCCGACTTGCCGGAGGTAGGCCGCATCGAGCTGTTCGTCGGCGCCACTGGTCGCGACAACCGGCACCAACAGACCCAGCTTGAGCATCTGCTGCACAACCTGCTCGCCGTTCATATCCGGCATATTGAGATCGATGATGGCGACGGCGATGTCATCTTTTTTGCTCTGGTAGAGGTCCAGGCCCTGTGCCCCGCTCTCTGCCGTATGCACGACAAACCCTTTCCGCGCCAGAATGCGCTCGGTCACCGCACACACGAGGGGATCATCATCGATAAAAAGCACTCCGGGCTTGCGGTCAGAGGCGCGACGTGATGAGGTGTCGTCCTCCGCGGACAGTTCGCTCTCATCGATGCCGGTTTGCGGAAAAAACAGCTCGATAACAGCGCCTTCGCTTTTGGACAGGGAGTGCACCGACACCCCTCC
>DRLW01000367.1 GCA_011375275.1 Bacteroidota bacterium | reverse complement strand
TTGCGGCGCACGTCGCGCCCGCTGGAGACGACGTCGTGCCCTGCCACGGAGATACTGCCCGAGCTGGGTTTGAGCATGGTTGCAATCATGCGCAGAGTGGTGGTTTTGCCCGCGCCATTCGGGCCGAGGAGGGTGAAGATGCGCCCGGGCTGGCATGTAAAGCTGATGCCTGCCACAGCATCGATAGTCGTCCCGGTGAACTCCTCGCCCATCTCGCGCCTCTGCTGGCGCGAGAGTTTGAACGTTTTGCGTACATCCTTGACTTCGATCATTGTACCTCCGTTGTGTCAGTTTCCCCCTTGTTTCCCTCTCGCTTGCCCCGGGCAAAATAGTACGCGATGCCCATGGAGTCAAGCCATCTCAGACAAATTAAGGAAAAAGTGGGGAGGGAAATAGGGCGCTGTCTTGTTTCTGGTAATATTTATGGTATCCGTCCGGCCAACCCCATTTTTCATCAGTTTCTCTCCTTTTCGCCAGCTCGAATGCGGATATGTATCAGTCACCGCTACGGACGCGACGTAGCACACGGAGTGCCGGAACTCTTGTGAGTTCCGCTACAGGCCCCCGGAAACCGGATGGATACTTGTTATGCAGGCCGTGTCCTACGCCGGTTCCGGGCTATTGTTTCGCTGTGAACCCGGGTTTTGTTTGCCTTTTGTCACAATCAAAAGGATGAATGCAGCATTTTGTCCAGACTTTCTCAACAAAACTATCAGACCGCTGTGACAGTTTGCCCGCTGAAATTTCGTATATTTGCCCTTTCAACGGAAACATCATCATGAAACAGGGAGGTCTCCCATGAAGGCAAAATCCTTACCCCCGGGCCCGGGCTCGCACAATATGCTGAATAATCTTCGCGCATTGCGGACTAACGTCCCTGTTTATCTGCAGGAGATAGCCCGCCGCTACGGCGATATCGCTTATCTTCGTATTGGCCGCCAGCGCATCATATTGCTCAATCATCCGGACTTTATTCGTGATGTTCTGGTCACACACAACAGGAAGTTTGCCAAGGGCAGGGGGATGAAGTTCATCAAAAAAGTGATTGGCAATGGCTTGCTGGCCAGCGAAGGGGAGTTTCATCTGCGCCAGCGCAGGATGATGCAGCCGCTGTTTCATAAGAAACGCATCGCTGCTTTTGCAGGCATGATGGCTGATACTGCCGCAGGGTTTCAGGTCGCCTGGCGCAATCGCGAAGCCGTGGATATGGCTGATGAAATGATGAAGCTGACCCTGACCATCGCCGGGAAGGCGCTTTTCAGCGTTGATATCCGGGATGAGTGCGAAGAAATCGGCCAGGCCCTGGACACGGCTATGCGCCTTTTCCCGCGCATGATGATGCCTGCCGGCGGGCTGCTGTTTCGCCTGCCCTTGCCGGAGACACGCGCGTTTAACCGGGCCATAGCCCGCATGGAAACCACGATTCAGCGCATGATAGCAGAACGCCGCACGCAGGATAACCCGCCGGATGATGTGCTCACTCTGCTGCTCAACGCCCGCGATGAACAGGGCAGCGATCAGATGACCGGCCGGCAGATACGGGATGAGGTGATCACGCTGTTGCTTGCCGGCCATGAGACCACGGCTATCGCTCTGACCTGGACCTGGTTTTTGCTGGCCACTCACCCACACGTGGAAGAACGTCTGCACGCGGAACTGGCGCATGTGCTCGATGGCCGCCTACCCACGGCAGAAGACCTGCCTGCCCTCACCTGTACCTATAATATACTGCGCGAATCCATGCGGCTGTATCCCCCGGCCTATGTCATCGCCAGGCGCGCTTTGTCTGCGCACGAAATCGGCGGGTATCTGATTCCAGAGAATGCCACGGTATTGATGAGCCAGTACGTGATGCACAGAGATGCCCGCTTTTTTCGTGAGCCGGATTTCTTTCTGCCCGAACGCTGGGATGAGCCGGAGATGCAGGACCTGCCGCGTTTTGCCTATTTCCCGTTTGGTGGTGGCCCGCGTGTCTGTATCGGGGAAGCATTTGCTCTGCAGGAAAGCATGCTCATTCTGGCGACGCTGGCGCAGCGATGGCGCTTCCGGCTGGCTAGTGACCAGCCGGTGGATATTCTGCCCCGGGTCACCCTGCGGCCACGCTATGGCATGCGCATGATTCCCGAACTGCGCGTGCACAAAGGGAGCGCACTGCTGGTGTGACGATGGGCCGGGTTTTTCTCGTGGCTCAGGTCCCTGCCTGGTTAACGACAAATCGGGGCGGGTTCTTCGGGTGCTTGCGCAGGCCTGGGCTTCGAGGGTGTGCGCCGTGTCTGCAACGCACTGCAGCGATGGTGCGGTGGGAGCCTGGGATAGCCGGGCAGGAAACGCATATTTTATTGGAAGAAACTGATCAAGGGGTCTGTAAAAAATAGCTGAATACGTGCAAAAGCTCTGAATTTTTCAGTTCGCAGAAAAAACCTCTCCACTTGTGCCGATACCCAGAAAACAGACCATCGGGCTTTTCAGTTTTTTGGGAAAGGATATTCATTTTGTCACAGGACAGCACATCCGGGGTACAAGGCTCTGAGGGGAACACATCGACGACCAGGGCAAATGGCCGGGAGCTGAGCAACAGTCTATTCACCATCCCCTTTCAGGCGGAGCTTTTGCCGTCCATGCCTGAAATCATGCTGAGTTTGCGTTCTTTGCTCGATGAGAATCTTCCACCGGTGCGGGAAATTACCCGCATTATTCTTTCCGACCCGGCTTTGACCCTGCGCACGCTCCACCTCGTCACCCAGACCGACCATTTCAGCCCGAGCAACAACAGCATTACCATCGCAAAAGTGATCAATTTCTTTGGCCTGAACCCTATCCGGGAGTTGCTGCGCTCGAGCAGGATTTTTCAGGATGACAGGCAGTTCCGGCAAAGCTCATTTTTCGACCTGCAGGCATACTGGAAACACTCGATTTTTGCCGCTTTTGCTGCTGAAGCTCTTGCTGTGGAGCTGAAAGTGAGCAATCCAGAGTGTGCTTACGTGGCCGGTCTTGTGCACGATGTCGGCAAGCTGGCGGTTGCCCGATTTTCACCGGAGATCAACTACAGGCTGATGAAAAGTAAAAGCGCCAGCGCGGATCATCTGCGCGTGGAGGAGCGTATTCTCAAAACGACCCATGCCGCCGTCGGCGGCGACGTGCTCACCGCATTGCGCATGCCGCTGGTGATCACGCGGGCGGTTGCGCATCACCACAAGCAGCCATCTTCGGGCCGTGCCATCAACACCAGCGCGCTGATGAGTGATATCGTCATCGTTGCCAATTATATCGCCAAGCTGTTTGGTGAGCACGAACACGCCAATCATTATTTCTACCAGGGCCGTGATGTTGCCGAAATGGCTCTCGAACTTTCCCACCAGGGATACAGGCGGGTCATCCGGGCTGTTGCCAACCAGATCTACGGCCTCATCGATCAGTTTAACAAGCAGACCGAGGGGCTGACGCACTATTGCTATGAGCTGGAAAAACTGTGTGAAGCTGCGGAAGGAAATCAAAAGAAGCTGGAAATCAACAATGCCCGTCTTGCCCTGCGCGAGCAGGAAACGGCGATTCTCTACGAACTGATGCCGAAATTGAAGCACGAAAACGACGTCAACGGCGTGCTGGTTACTCTGGCGCGCAGCATCGATGCCTATACGGACATCAAGTATGTCGCTGTGTTCTTCTATGATAAGCGCAACGAGAAACTGCTGAATAAAGTGCATTTCGGCTTTCCCAAAGATGATCCCATGCGCTGGGCAACCATCGATCTCAAGGATGGCAAGGGTGTGCTGGCGAGCTGTTTTCAGCAAAAGGAAGTGTTCCGCATCGATAAGTACACCGACAGCCTGCCCGAGCCCTTGTATGATTTTAATGAGTTTCGTTTCGTCAAATCGTTCCCCTTTGCTGCCTTGCCCATCATCGAGGGCGATACCTGCTCAGGTGTGCTCTATCTGAGCCATGGAGACAGTGGCGAGCCGGTCAGCGAAGAATTCACAGCAATGGTGCAGAAAATCCTCGGCATGCTTTCACGTGCTTTTTCCCCTTCGAATGTTTCGTGACAATTTTTAATCTTGGATTTTGCAGGAATCATTGATATTATTTCCCCTGCACATGCCGGAGAAGTTTTTCCGGCAACAGCCTTGAACATGTGCGCATCCGGGCGGTCTTCATTGTATTGTAGCTGGAGTCGTGTCCGGGCCGTGATAGCGCACGAATACGAAACCAACCTCCTTTCCCTTTCATCTTCAGACAGGAAGTGAAAACAGATTTTATGTCAGGAAAATATCTTTCACTCATCTTTTTATCACTCACCCTTTTGTTTACTCCCAGTCTCGCCGCGCAGGAAATCATCCCTGTTGAGCAACTCAAACCGGGTATGCGTGGAACTTCCGAAACCGTTTACAGCGGGGATAAAATCGAATCCTTTGAGCTGGAAATTGTCGATATCTGGCGCAATTTTCTGCCTGGCCGGGATGTGATCATCATCCGCCTGCTGAGTGAAAATGCCGTCTTCCACGGCCCGACTTCGGGGATGAGCGGGAGCCCGGTGTATTTTGATGGTAAAATCGCCGGAGCGATCGCCTATTCTTTTGCGAATTTCGTCAAAGACCCCTTGATGGGTGTGACCCCGATCAGCGAGATGCTCGAGATTTTTGACCATGAAAAAGCCCGTGCGGCTGAACTGGGCAGCGTGGCTTCAGAAGCAGCCGGCGGCCGTTTTCTCATGGCAGCGCTCGGTGTTGAGCCGGCGACGTGGGAGCTGTTTACCAGTGCACTGCCTTTTCAGCAGGGAGCCACAGCTCAGGTGCAGCAACTACCGTTGCCGTTATCCATGGCCGGGTTCACACCGGGCAGCGTATCGCTGGCGGAAAAAATGCTGGCCGGAACGGGATTCAAACCGGTACGCGGAGGCAGCAGCAGCCAGGATGACCTCGGCGGCCCCCTCGTGCCCGGTGCGCCGGTGGCAGCCGTGCTCATGTCCGGGGATATGAGTATCGCCGCAACCGGAACCGTGACATGGCGTCAGGGCGATCGCGTGCTCGGTTTTGGGCATCCCTTCTTCGGCAACGGTGCTGTGGAAATTCCCATGGCGCGGGCGCGCATCATGGCGACCATGTCCAGCTCGCTGCACTCGGAAAAAATGTCCCTGACCGGCAGGATCGTCGGCACGCTGCACCAGGATCGCACGACCGGGATCATGGGTTCAATAGGCGCTGTGCCGGAGATGATTCCCGTGGCGATGGAGTACATTTCTGAGCAGAACGACAGGCAGGATTTTCACTTTGCGCTCGCGCGGGAAAAAACGCTGAAATCCTTTCAGCCCCTGCTGCTGCGTCTGGCCCTGCTCTCCGGCCTTGAATCAGCCCGGCTTGGCTCCGGCGGCAATACGCTCACGGTAAGCGGATTCGTTGCCCTGGAGAATGGCGATACCCTCGACCTGGGTAATCTCTATCCCGGCTATCAGCCGTTGCCGGTTTTTTCTTTCCTCAACAGCTCGCTGCACAGCTCCGGACAGATCGCCGCCACCCTCGCGGCCATCACCAACAATGCCTTTCGCGACGTGCAGATGAAAACCATCGAGCTGACGTTCCGCTCCCAGCCCGGACGGCGCTCGGCAAAAATTGCAAAAGTGTGGGCTGACAGAACCCGTTTCCGGCCCGGGGACTCCCTGACCGTGTATTATAGCCTGAAACCCTGGCAGGGAGAGGAAATGACCGGTTCCGTACGTGTCCACATTCCGGCAAACACGACGGCGCGCAAGCTGCAGATCGTTGTTGGCGGCGGGCCATCGGTGAGCAAATACGAAAGCCGCAGCATGGCTGCCAAATATGCCCCCGTGTCCTTCGCACATTTGATGCAGATTCTCAAAAGAAGTTATCGCAACGATGAGCTGGTCGTACAGGTGCGTGCCCGCGATCGCGGTGTCGTCGTTTCGGGTACCGAGCTGCCGGGGCTGCCGCCCTCGTTGTATTCTGTGCTTACGAGCAAGAGCAACAAAGGCAACGTGACGGCTACCCGTGACCGTGCTATCTTCGAAGCCCGCGTGCGCAAACCCGTGATGGTGGAAGGCGTGCAAGTCGTGCAATTGACAAAAGAATAACCACATTTTTTCAGGATGATACCATGCGCAAGCTTTTTTCGTTGACCCTGTTGTTCCTTTTTACCGGCAGCGTGGCCGCAACTGAAACGACGATCAAAACCTATTCTTCCTTTCGTGAT